>NZ_JBIMPP010000059.1:0-49723 GCF_043906805.1 Actinomadura sp. SCN-SB
CGTCCACCACCGGCCGTCGCGGCTGCGCGAACCGCACCGGCGCCGGATGGACGGCGTCCGCAACGCCCTGTGGACCACCTGGCTGCGCAGGCCGCTGCCCAGCGCCCTGCGGCGCACCGGCGGGCTGCTGCGCCGCGTGCCCCGCGACCGGGTCACGGCCGCCGCGCTGCTCCGGGCGGCACGGGGCGTCCCGTGGGTGATCCGCGAGCGCCGTCCGGTGCCGCCCGCGGTCGAGGCCCGCCTGCGGACCCTGGACGAGCCCCAGCGGCGCTCCCGCGCCCGCCGCTACGTCAGCTAGACCCGCGAGCCCCGGAGGACACCGCCATGGAGGACGACGTCACCATCGTGGTCATGACCCGTGACCGGGCCGGCGAGCTGCGCCACAGCCTGCCCCGGCACGAGGCGCCGGTGATCGTGGTGGACAACGGCTCCACGGACGGCACCGCGGACGTGGCGCGGGAGGCCGGGGCGCGGCTGATCCGGCTCCCGGAGAACCGGGGCGCCGCCGCCCGCAACATCGGCGTCCGCGAGGCGGACACGCCCTACGTCGCCTTCGCCGACGACGACTCCTGGTGGGCGCCCGGAGCGTTGCGCCGCGCCGCCCGCACCATGGACGCCTACCCGCGGACCGCCCTGGTGACGGCGCGCGTGCTGGTCGGCGAGGACGAGCGGCTCGAACCGGTGTCGGAGGAGATGGCCCGCTCGCCGCTCGGCCACCCCGAGCACCTGCCGGGACGCGCCGTGCTCGGCTTCCTGGCCTGCGCCGCGCTGGTCCGCCGGGACGCGTTCCTGGACGCCGGCGGCTTCTCCGGCACGCTGCACTTCGGCGGCGAGGAGGAACTGCTGGCGCTCGACCTGGCCTCCGCCGGCTGGGGCCTGGCCTACCTGCCCGAGCTGGTCGTCCACCACCATCCCTCCTCGCAACGGCCCGACCCCGCGCTCAGGCTCCGCAGGCAGATGCGCAACCGGCTGCTCACCGCGTGGCTGCGCCGCCCGCTGCCCGCGTTCGGCAAGGAGGTGCTCGCGGCGCTCGCGACACCGGACGGCAGGGGCGCTCTCGCCGACGCCGCCCGCACCTGGCCGAGCGTCGCCCGCGACCGCCGCCGCCTGCCGCCCGAGGTCGAACGCGCCCGCGCCGCGCTGGACGGCGACTAACCGGTGGCTAATGGTGCCAGGGAAGCTCGACCGGCTCCGCCGGGACGTGCCCGGCCAGCAGCTCCCTCAGGAGCGGGACGAGTCCCAGCGGGTAGACGACGTCCTGCGTGGTGGCCAGCTCGTCCACCGTCCACCAGCGGTGACCGGTGACCTGCGAGCGCTCGAAGTCCTCCTGGCCGGTGGTGTCGACCTCGTGCGCGTGCGTGCGATACAGGAAGAAGTCGTCCCGCAGCGTCCCGCGGATCCAGCCGAGGTCGGCGTAGCCGGACGTGACCGCGACCGGGGCGCCCAGCTCCGCCGGTTCGACCACGAGGCCGGTCTCCTCGCGCAGCTCGCGCGCCGCCGCCTCGGCCAGCCCCTCGTCCTCGCCGACGCCACCGCCCGGCGTGAGCCAGTAGTGGTCGACGCCGGGCGTGTGCCGCTCGGCGAACCGGAACAGCAGCAGCCGGTCGTCGCCGTCCAGGAGCAGGACCCGCGCCGAGCGGCGCTTGTATCCCTCCCCGCGAAGGGAACGGAGGCTCACCCGGTCAGCTCGGAGTCGAGCTTGGCCAACTGCTCGTCGTAGATGCGCTGGAGGCCGCGCGGCGCGAACGTCCGCTCGAAGAAGCCGCCGACGCCGCCCGCGCCGTTCCACGTGGTCGTCACCCGGACCCGCGCGCCCTCGCCCGCGGGGGAGACCGACCAGGTCGTGACCATCGAGGAGTTGGCGTCCCGCTCCACCAGCGTGCGCTCCTCGGGAACGGTCACCGTCATCAGGCAGTCGCGCACCCGCTTGCTGGTCGCCGCCAGCTTCCAGTGCACGACGGTGCCCTCGCCCTGGCCGCCCTCGCGGACCTCGTACTCGCTGAAATGCCCGGTCAGGATCTTCGACCGGGTGCCCTGGTAATCGCTCAGCGCCTCGAACGCCCTGTCCGCGCCCGCGCCGATGGTCTTCTCTGCGGTAGCCGTGACCTGACCCATGCGCCCCATCCTTCCAGACACGCGCACGGCGCCCCGTCCCAAGACACGGGACGGGGCGCCGTGGGGGGTGCCGTGCTCAGCCGAGGGAGGCCGGGCGGCCCTCCTTCGACGGGCCGTGGTAGATCGAGTTGATCACGATGGGCCAGGTCACCCGCGGCCAGGACCGGAAGGTGATCTCGCTGCCGGCCAGGGTCGCGTGGCCCTTGCCGACATCGAAGCTGACCACGTTGGCCAGACCGCCCAGCGCCTCGGTCCCGTGGGCGTACCCGCTGGCGAGCAGGTCGCCGTCACCGGGGTAGGTGGACGCGACCGTCGCCTCGCCGGTGACGCGGTAGGCGGCGTCCTGGTTGAACCAGACCGGCCACTTCTCCGGCATGCCCCACGCGGCCGGGACGTCCGGCTTGTAGGAGGCGCGCAGCAGCGCGCCGGGCGCGCTGAACTCGGAACGGTCGGTGGGCGTGGCGTTCTGCACCGGCAGGTTCAGCAGCTGCCGCGCGGTCTCCGAGCCGCTGCCGATCGCGACGAGGTTGCCGCCGCCCGACACGAAGTCGCCCAGCTTGTTCCAGCCCTCCTCGCCGACGCCGCGCGCCCACGCGAACTGCGGCGGATTCTTGGCCGGGTCGAGCCCGTTGACGATGGTGTTCCGGGACACGCCGTCCGCCAGCACGATCGTGTCGTACTTCCCGCGCAGGTCGGCGTAGTCGTCGGCGCCCACGACCGTGTAGTCGATCCCGTACTGGTCGAGCATCCACGTCATCCAGCCGCCGGGCATGTTGTTGGCGCCGCGGATCAGCCCGACGCGGGTGCCCGGCTTGAGGGTGAAGCCGTCCACCTTCGGCATCGAGTCCGTGCCGTACACCGGGATGCCGGTGCCGGCCGCGACCGACTGGAGCGCCTGGCGCGCGGCGTGCGTGGGCGGGACGACGACGGTGCCGGGCGCGAACGTCCGTCCCGCCGCCTTGAACGTCTCACCGGAGCGGAACACCGGCACGCCGGCCTTCTGCAGCCGGGACAGCACGTGCGCCACACCGTACGACTCGGGCGCCACCAGGTACGCGCCGCGCGGGTTCGCCGGCATCGTCACCGGCTGCGGCACGACCTTCGCCACCTTCCGCAGCGAGGCCGTGAACGGCTTGTCGATCGGCTCGACGTCGACGCCCAGCAGCATCCCCAGATTGTCGGTGGTCTCGCTGTACGGCATGATCAGCGGGCAGTCCGCGCACTTGCGCGCCGACTGCTCGGGATAGTCGTCGGCCTGGAGCAACTGGTGGATCCAGCGGCCCAGCGGCTGCCGGGTGCGCAGCACGTACGAGCCCGCCGGGTAGGTCTTGCCGCCCGCGGTGAACGCCTTTTTGGCCTGCTGGATGTCCACCAGGCCGAACTCGAGGACCTTCAGCATCTCGTACACGGCGAAGGGGTCGCGCTGCCCGGCCGGGATCACGTACGCCTCGGGCGTGCCCGGCTGGATGTCCGGCAGCGCCGTGCCGTTCTTCGTCGTCCGGTACAGGTTGTTGTACAGCCACGACTCATGGTTGTCGGCGATGTACTTCATGCCCGCGTAGGCCGCCGTCTTGGCGTAGTCGACGATCTGCTCCAGCGTCCACGTGTCGCTGTCGTAGGGCAGGAAGTTCCGCATCGACTTGGTCTGCGAGCCCAGCGGCCTGCCGTCGGAGCTCTTGAACGGCAGCGCCAGGTCCCGCACGGAGGCGATCTCGGTCAGGAACAGCGAGGTGCCGATGAAGGAGTTGTAGCCCGACACGTCGGCGTTCCAGAAGATGCCGTAGGCGTCGTCGGTCTGGACGCCCTTCTTGTTGCCCGCGACGAGGTCGCGCACCACCGACTGGCCGAGGGAGTTGGCCGACTGGATCGTGATGGGGTCCACGCCGTTGCCGAGCGGCTCGTCGAAGGGCGGCGCCCAGATCCGCGGGTTGCCGGTCCCCGCCTGGTGCATGTAGTGCCCGGCGACCGGACGGTAGGTCTGTTCGAGCCGTACCCGCGTCCGTGTCTCACGCTGGGTGAACATGAACCAGTCGCGGTTGTTGTCGTGCCCGACGTACTTGTGGTACAGGTCCGGGTACACGCGGTTGTACGGGGTGCCCTCGGTCTTGTTGAAGTGATCCACGACCATGTGCTGCCCGTCGGGGTTCCCGGACGGGATCACCATCAGCACCACGTTGTCCAGCACGTTGTCGGTGTAGGCCGACTTCTCGGTGGCGAAGCGGTGCACGATGTCCACGAGGGCCTGGGTGTTGCCGACCTCGGTGGAGTGGAGACTGCCCTCGATCAGGTAGACGGGTTTGGAACGCTCCGAGAGCCGCCGCGCCTCCGACTCGGAGATCCCGGGCGTGGCCAGGCGCTGGTTGTCCTTGACGATCCGGCCCAGGTCGCGCAGGTTCCGCGGTGAGCTGATGAACAGGACCGGGTAGTCGTTGTTCATGGTCGTCTTGTCCACGACCTTGTAGTCGACCCGGTCCGAGCGGTCGCCGATCAAGCGGAAGTACTGCTTGATCCGGTCGAAGCCGGCGAGCTTGCCGGTGGTCCCCATGGCGAAGCCGAAGAAGTCTTTGGGCGCTGGAATGGTCGAGCCAGGTGCCGTGCGGGTGACGGCGCTGCCCACGCCGACCGCGTCGGAGTGCAGGGGCACTGCGACGAGGGCGGCGGAGGTCAGCGCGGCGGCCAGCACGCGGGTGGTACGCCCGACCGAGGGGCGTCGGAGCATTCGATCTCCCGTTGTGCAAGCGGTGGGGGGCATGGATCGAAGAACGCTGGTGCGACCGCCGGCCGGTACGGTCGAGCCCAGAGTGGATCATGAAGTGCCGTGAGTCAATGCGTGATCACCACTTTCCGCGCGGTGCCGTGCCGGCCATCGCGCCGTGTTCCCCTTCCACGTCGCTGGGTAAGGCGGGGGCATGCGTTGTGGGGGTTCGCGGCTGGTCGTGATGGCCCTCCCCGTGGTGGTCGTGTGCGCGGGCCTGTGCGCGGGGTGCGGTACGGGATCCGACAAGGACGGCGTGCGCGCCGCGGCGAACGGTCTGTTCCGGGACGTACGCAACGGCGACGGCCACGCGGCGTGCGCCCGCCTCGTGCCGCGGGCCGCGAGCTCACTGGAGACGGGCGATGCGCGCTGCGACCAGCAGATCCTCCGGCTCGGGCTGAAGGGCGGGCCGCTCGGCCCCGTGGAGGTGTGGGCGGACCAGGCCCGCGTCCGCGCCGGCGCCGACACCGTGTTCCTCACACGCTGGGGGAGCGGCTGGCGCGTCACCGCGGCCGGCTGCGAGCCGCGCGACGACCGCCCGTACGACTGTGACGTCTCGACCTAGGAGGGCGGGCCCATGAGAACGGTGTTCGCCCTGACCCTGACGATCATCGTGACCGGGCTGGCGTACTTCGCCGCGATCGGGCTGCTGCACCGATGAGGACCTGGCTCCGGGAGAACGCGCTGACGCTGTTCTTCCTGGTCGCGCTGGCCGGTGCGCTGGCCGGGCAGGCGTTCTCCGGTCTCGCGCTGTTCAACGAGCGGCAGGCCGCGCAGGGCGCGCCTCCGGTCGGCATGGCCGACTACCTGACCGGCTCGCGGTTCGCGGTGGACGTGACCGAGAACTGGCAGTCGGAGTACCTCCAGTTCTTCCTCTTCATCTATGTGACCGTCTGGCTCACGCAGCGCGGCTCGCCCGAGTCCAAGGAACCGGGCAAGGAGGGCAGGGAGAGCGCGAGAGACCAGAAGGTGGGCGAGTACGCCGGGCCGGAGTCGCCCAGGCCGGCGCGCGCCACCGGCCTGCGCGGCGTGCTGTTCGCCAACTCGCTCGGCCTCGTCATGGCGGCGGTGTTCTTCGGCTCCTGGGCGGCGCAGTCCCTCACCGGCTGGGTCGCCTACAACGCCGACCGGCTCGCGGAGCACGAGGACACCGTCTCCTGGCCCGGGTACCTGGGCCGGCCGGAGTTCTGGAACCGGACGATGCAGAACTGGCAGTCGGAGTTCCTGGCCGTGGCGTCCATGGTGGTGCTGTCGATCTACCTGCGGCAACGCGGCTCGCCCGAGTCCAAGCCGGTCGGCGCCCCGCACAGCAGCACCGGAGTTGAAGGGTGACACGGACGTCCAGGACGTTATGGTCGTCATCACGGATCGCGTACGAGTGGTGGCGCATACGTGGCGAGCACGTGGCGAGCACGTGGCGAGCCGGCGTGGCGAGCGGGCGTGGCGAGTACGGAGGTGGGGGCATGCCGGCGGGCGAGTGGGCACCGACGGGCGTCGACCTCGCGACGCCCAACACGGCGCGGATCTACGACTATCTGCTCGGCGGCAAGGACAACTACGAGGCCGACCGGAGGGTGGCCGAGCGGCTGCTGGAGATCATTCCCCAGGCCAGGACGGCGGCGCGGCAGAACCACCTGTTCATCGGGAGGGCGGTGCGGTACCTGGCGGGGCTGGGCGTCCGCCAGTTCGTCGACATCGGCTCCAAGCTGCCGGCGAGCGGCAACGCGCACGAGGTCGCGGCCGCGGTGGCGCCCGGCGCCCGGGTCGTGTTCGCCGACTCCGACCCGGTGGTGCTCGCGCACGCGCGGGCACTGCTGACCGGCAACGTCGACACGCTGGTGGAACGGTCGGACCCGGTGCGCCCGGACGCGGTGCTGGACGAGCCGCGGGTGCGCGGGCTGCTCGACCTCGACCGGCCCACGGCGGTGATCCTCGACCGGGTGCTGCACTTCATCAAGGACGAGGCGGAGGCCGTGGAGGCCGTCGCCCGGCTGGCCAGGGCGCTGCCGAACGGGTACGTGGTCTTCACCCACATCACGCAGGAGCCCGCGCCGGAGTCCAGCGAGGACGTCGGGCGCGTGTTCCAGCCCAGCACCTCGCATTTCTGGGGGCGGTCCCGCGCGGAGATCGAGCGCATCGTCGCCCCGCTGGACCTGGTGGAGCCGGGCCTGACCTACACCTCGGAGTGGCGCGGCGACCCGTCCGAGGAGCAGGTCGACAAGCACGAGTACACCTACACGCTCGCGGGGGTCGGACGCACCCGTTCCTGAGCCCGTCCCAGGACGTGTCGGGACGCGCATCACGGACGTCCGGTAAATCGGAGACTGGCCGCAATGTGCCGAGTGCCCGATCTACCGTCCCGCGATGGAATCATGTCGGGGACGCGAACCTTGGTGACCATGACGATCGGGCGGGTCAGTGTGATGTCTGAGAACGGTCGCGATCGAGCCCCGCACGCCTACATCGACGACCTGAGCGGGGCCGGCGGCACCTGGCTGACCTCCGGCGCCGGTGGGACGGGCGGAGCGGGCCGAGCGGATGGATCGGGCGGTGCCGGGAGCGGCACCTGGTGGCATGCCTACCGGGATGTGGTGCCCAGGTGGTTCGAGACCTACCTGGAGGTGGAGCCGTCCGCGAGCCTGGTCCGCGTCTACGAGCCCGAGTACGTCCCGGGGCTGCTGCAAACGGAGGACTACGCGCGCGCGACGATCGCCGCCTGGCACCGTGGCGATCCGCCGGAGCGCATCGAGCGCCGTGTCGAGCTGCGCATGCTCCGCCAGCGGATCGTGCACCGCCGCTCGGACCCGCCGCGGCTGTGGGCGGTCGTGGACGAGCGCGCCCTGCGGGCCGACGTCTGCGACGCCGCGACGATGCGCGGCCAGATCGAGCACCTGCTGAAGATGTCCGCGTGGGCGAATGTCACGCTTCAGGTCCGGCCCGCCGCGGCGGACGCGGCCCTCGACCCGGTGTGCCTGCTGCGCGTCCCGGACCGTGCGTATCCCGACGTGCTCTATTTGGAACGACCGGCCGACGCCCTGTACCCGAACGAGCCAGGCGAGATCCGGCACTACCTGAACATACTGAACGGCGTCGTGGACGAGGCGCCGCCACCTGAGGCGAGCGCCGGAATCCTCCACCGGCTGCTCGACGCCCTTTAGCACATCCGCAATTTCCGTTTATGTCACACCCGATCTCGCTAAAGTGCTGATCCCGATGTGCCGAGGGGGAGGGGTGAGGCATGGACGCCTACCGGCGTACCTTGGGGGCCGCGAGCCACGGGGAGTCCCTGGAGACCGTGGCCCTGGAGCCGTTGATGACCCGGGACTACGACACGCGGCCCGCCCTGGTGTTCGAGCGGCTGCGGGCCAAGTACGGGCCGGTCGCGCCGGTGGAGGTGCTCGGCGTGCCGGTGTGGCTCGTCCTCGGGTATTCGCAGGTGCTGGAGGTCCTGCGCAACCACCGGGGCATCTGGAGCAAGCGGCTGACCGACTGGCGCGCGTGGGCCGACGGCCGCGTTCCCGCCGACTGGCCGCTGCGTCCCGCCTTCGAGGTCAACCACGTCATCTTCCAGGAAGGTGAGCGCCTGCGCGCGCTGCGCGCCGCGTACGCCGAGGCGCTGACGCCGTTCCAGGACGCCTCGCACCCGCAGGCGCGGAGGCTGCGCGCCGCCGCCACCCGCTACGCCGACGAGCTGATCGACGTGATGACCGAAGGCGGCCCCACCGGCTTCGCCGACCTGTGCGCCCAGTACGCGAGGCCGCTGCCGCTGATGGTGGTCGACCGGCTGCTGGGCTTCGAGGGCGAGGCCGGCGACGGCGTGCTCATGGACATGTGGCGGGTGCTGGACGCCGGGCCCGACTCCACCGCGGCGCTCGACCGCCTGCTGGCCGCGCTGGCCGAGCTGGGCGCGGAGAAGATGGCCAGGCCCGGCGACGACCTGCCCTCCCTCATGCTGGCCGCGTACCCCGGCTTCACGATCGACGAGCTGTCCCGCGAGCTGATGATGCTGGTGGGCGTGATCGGCGACTACATCGGCATCCTCATCGGCAACACGATGGCCGAGGTGATCGGCGGCGGGCCCCGGGCCAGGGCGGCGCTGTCGGTCGGCATGATCCGGGAGACGATCAACCGGGTGGTGATCACCAACCCGCCGATGCACAACCTGAGCTTCCGCTGCCCGTCGGTGGACACCCGGCTGGGCGAGTTCACGATCGGCGCGGGCGAGCCGGTGATGCTCTCGGTCGCCGCCGCGCACGCCGACCCCGCGTTCGCCGGCGGCCTCGACTCCGACGCGCTCTACAGCACGCGCGCGCACCTGGCCTGGGGCGCGGGCGCGCACGAGTGCCTGGGACGCGAACTCGCCACGACCGTCGTCACCATCGCGATCAGCCGGCTGTTCGAGCGGTGCTCCGCGCTCACGCTGACCCTGCCCGCCGACCAGCTTCCCTGGCGCCCGTCCCCGCTGATCCGCGGCCTGCGCTCGCTGCCCGTCCGGTACGAGCTGGCCGATTCCGGCCCGGGACCGGTCTCCCCGGCGCACGCCTCCCCGCAGGGGGACGCTCCGGCCCAGTCCACCGAGCAGGACCCGGGACCGGAGCCGGTGCGGTCCGTGCTGCGCCGCTTCCTGAGGAGCCTGCGCCGCGAGCGCTGATCCCGGTCGCGCGCCGTCCGCGGGGCTATCGTGGACGTCCCGGCACGATGGGGGGCTACCCATGACAGACCTTGCCGCGATCGCGGCCGAGCGCGACCGCCTGCGGCGGCGGTACCTCACCGAGCCCGCCGAACGCGCGCCCAGCTCGGCGCGCGGGCTGCACCACATGGCCCTGGTGTCCGGCGACGTCGAGCGGACGATCCGGTTCTACCAGGAGCTGCTGGAGTTCCCGCTGACCGAGATCTTCGAGAACCGCGACTACCCGGGCTCCAACCACTTCTTCTTCGACGTCGGCAACGGCAACCTGCTGGCCTTCTTCGACTTCCCCGGGCTCGACCTCGGCCCGTACGCGGAGGTCCTGGGCGGGCTGCACCACATCGCGATCTCCGTCGCGCCCGCCCAGTGGGAGCGGCTGCGCGGCAAGCTCGACGCGGCCGGCGTCCCGTACCAGGTGGAGAGCGAGGTCTCGCTGTACTTCCGCGACCCCGACGGCGCCCGGCTCGAACTGCTGGCCGACCCGCTGGGCGAGATGTACGGGGAGCGCGTGGGCTGAGCCGCGGCCGCCTCCGCGATGCCCGGAAAACCTTTGGTGCCGTTCGACCCCGCGCGGATACCGTTCGCGGTGATCAGAACGAGTCCGCAGCGAGCGCCGAAGGAGGATCGTCATGGTCGCCACCCGTCTGGGACTGGCCGCCGTCCGCAACATCGGGGTCATGGCCCACATCGACGCGGGCAAGACCACCACCACGGAGCGGATCCTCTACTACACCGGCGTCTCGTACCGGATCGGTGAGGTGCACGACGGCGCCGCGGTCATGGACTTCCTCAAGCAGGAGCGCGAGCGCGGCATCACGATCACCGCCGCCGCGACGACCTGCCATTGGACGGTGGACGGCGCCGATCACGCCATCACGCTCATCGACACGCCCGGCCACGTCGACTTCACCGTCGAGGTGGAACGCTGCCTGCGGGTGCTCGACGGCGCGGTGACCGTGTTCGACGGCGTCGCCGGGGTGGAGCCGCAGTCGGAGACGGTGTGGCGGCAGGCCGACCGGTACGGCGTGCCGCGGATCTGCTTCGTCAACAAGCTGGACCGCGCGGGCGCCGACTTCGCCGGCTGCGTCCGGATGATCGCCGACCGGCTGGGCGCGGTGCCGCTGGTCGTCCAGCTTCCCATCGGTTCCGAGGCCGGCTTCACCGGCGTCGTCGACCTGGTCGGGATGCGCGCGCTGGTCTGGCCGGGCGAGGCCGGGCCGGGCGAGGCGTACGACGTGGTCCCCGTCCCGGACGAGCTGGCGGAGGAGGCCGCGCGCATGCGCGCCGCGCTGCTGGACACGCTCGCCGAGCACGACGAGCGGTTCATGGAGCTGTACCTCGGCGGCGGCGAGCCGTCCGAGGAGCAGGTGCACGCCGCGATCCGCGCGCTCACCCTCGCCTCCGGCGCGTCCGGCGACGTCACGATCACACCGGTGCTGTGCGGCACGGCGTTCCGGAACAAGGGCGTGCAGCCGCTGCTGGACGCGATCGTGCGGTACCTGCCGTCGCCTCTGGACGCGGGGGAGGTCGAGGGCGAGCCCGCCGGTCCGGGGGCGCGCGCGGGCGCGGTCGTGCGGCGCGGCCCGTCGGACGACCAGCCGCTGGCGGCGCTGGCCTTCAAGATCGTGACCGATCCGCATCTGGGCCGGCTCGCCTTCGTCCGGATCTACTCGGGACGGCTGGAGACGGGCGGCACGGTGCTGAACCCGGTCAAGGGCGTCCGGGAGCGGATCGGCAAGATCTACCGGGTGCACGCCGCGTCCCGGGAGGAGATCGGCGCGGCGGGCGCGGGCGACATCGTCGCCGTGATGGGCCTGAAGAGGACCGTCACCGGCGAGACGCTGTGCGCCGCCTCCGACCCGGTGGTCCTGGAGCCGATGGACTTCCCGGCGCCGGTCATCGAGGTCGCGGTCGAGCCCAGGTCGCGGCGCGACCAGGACCGGCTCGCCACCGCCATCCAGCGGCTGGCCGAGGAGGACCCGTCGTTCCGCGTGCACACCTCCGAGGAGACCGGCCAGACCGTCATCGGCGGCATGGGCGAGCTCCACCTGGAGGTGCTGGTCGACCGGATGAGGGAGGAGTACCGGGTCGAGGCCGCGGTCGGCCGTCCGAGGGTCGCCTACCGGGAGACCATCAGGCGGGCGGTCCCGGCGGCCGAGGTCCTGTTCCGCAAGCAGAACGGAGGCAAGGGGCACTACGCCAAGGTGCGCATCGCGGTCGAGCCGATCGAGCCGGACGATCGGGCCGAAGGGGGCGGGGACGCCGCGTACGAGTTCGTCAACCGGGTCACCGGCGGCCGGATCCCGAAGGACTTCATCCCTTCGGTGGACGCGGGCTGCCAGGAGGCGATGCAGTTCGGCGTCCTGGCCGGGTACGAGCTGACGGGCGTGCGCGTCATCCTGCTCGACGGCGACTTCCACACCGAGGACTCCTCGGAGTGGGCGTTCCGCACCGCGGGCGCCATGGCCTTCAAGGAGGCCGTGGCGCAGGCGTCGCCGGTGCTGCTCGAACCGGTGATGGCCGTCGAGGTCATCACTCCGGCCGAGTACATGGGCGAGGTCATCGGCGACGTGAACGCGCGCCGGGGCCAGGTCCGGGCGCTCGGGGAACGGTCGGGCGCACGGACGATCGACGCACTCGTGCCATTGTCGGAAATGTTCGGATATATCGGTTCGCTGCGTAGCGCGACCTCCGGCCGTGGCGCCTACACGATGCGCTTCCATTCCTACGCCGAGGTCCCGGACGCCGTGGCCGCCAAGGTGATCCGGGCGGCCGGAGGCTGACGTCCCGGCCCCATCCCGGCCCCGCGCGGGGCCGGGATGGGGAGGCGCCCTCCCGGGAAAAGGGATAAAGCACGCGATATCGCTAAAACCCCGTGGATTTTCCGACCTGGATTGCCCGTGCGGGATCCCTCTGCCACCCTGTTGCGTGCCTCGCCCCGTATCGGGAAGGACCCGCGATTCATGGATCGGGCTCCCCGCGGCCGGGACGTTCCGTGGTGCGCGAGCGGCGGTGGTGACCCATCGTGAGATGGCTCAAGAGGTCCACCCCCGCGGCGCCCCCGGCGTGGTCCCCGCCCGCCGCCCAGGCCGTACCCTCGCAAGCCCTTCTGCCCCCGCCGGCCCCGCACCCCCCGCCAGGGGACGACCCGGCGGCCTGGCCGGTCGTCTGCGAGCAGTTCGCGCAGCAGGTGCTGCTGCTGGCCGAGCACGTCCGCCCGGCGATGGACAAGTTGGAGGCAGGGGAGGACGACCCCGAACGGCTCCGGCTGCTCTACGAGGTCGACCATGCCGTCACCCGGATGCGCCGGGCCGCCCGCGACCTGCGCGTGCTCGGCGGTGCCGGCGCCGAGGAACTGGACGGCCGCACCACCTCGCTGGTGGACGTGTTCCGCATGGCCGAGTCCTCGATCGAGCGCTACACCCAGGTCGTCATCGGCAAGGTCGTCCACCTCGCCGTCGTGGCGTACGCGTCCGACGACGTGGCCTCCCTGGTCGTGGCGCTCCTCGACAACGCCACCCGTTACTCGCCGTCCACCGTGACGGTCAGCGCCCACCTGCTCGACAACGGCGCGGTGATGCTGCGCATCGAGGACGCGGGCATCGGCATGGACCCCGAGCGCGTGCGCGCCATCAACGCGCTGCTCGCGGGCCCCGTCCCGCCGATCGACGCCGACACCGGGCGGCACACCGGCTTTCCCGTCGTCCACCGGCTGGCGCGCAAGCACGGCATCGGCGTCCAGCTGGCCTGCCGCCCGTCCGTCGGCGGCGCGGACACCGGCACGATCGCGATGGTGGTCATACCGCCCGCGCTGCTGTGCGAGATCCCCGCCGAGCCGTCCGATCACGGGGCCGTGCGCCCGGCCGGCGCCGACGACCGCTCGCTGGCGCACCTGACCATGGCGCATCGGGCCGAGCGCCCCTCGCACCGGCCGCTGGAGCCCGTACCGTCCCGGCCGTCCGGCAACGGGGGCGAACTGCCGCGCAGGGAGAGCATGAGCCTGCGCCGCGCCGAGGGCGGGGAACCGCCCGCCCCGGACGCCGGAACGGAACGCGACCCGGTGGAGGCGGCCCGGTCGTTCGCCGCGGACCTGGAGGCGTTCACGGAGGGCGAGCGCGAGGCGCGCGAGGGCGGCGACCCCGCCGCCGGCACCCCCGAGGAAGACCGAGAAGGCCCGGAAGGACGATCCGCATCATGACCGTCAACGCCGAGCGCGGGCGCCCACGCCGCCCGGAGGACTTCGGCTGGCTGCTCAACGACTTCGCCTCCGGCACGCCGGGGGTGGCGCACGCGCTGCTGGTGTCCTCCGACGGGCTGGCGCTGGTCGGCTCCGGCTCGATGCCCGCCGACTTCGCCGACCCGATGGCGGCGATGACCAGCGGGATGATCAGCCTGGGCAACAGCATCGCCCGCAGGGTCGGCGAGAGCGGCTGCGAGCAGGTGATGCTGAAGTTCCCCTCGGGGCACTTCCTGTTCATGAGCATCGGCAGCCTGGCCGGGCTCGCCGTGCTGGTCAACGAGGGCGCGAACCTGGGCGCCGTCGCGTACCGCATGACCCAGCTCGTGCAGAGCGTCGGGCATGTGCTGACCCCGCAGATGCGCGACGACCTGCGCAGGATGACGGCCGCGGGACACGCCTCATGAGCGCCCACCCGTGGGTGCGGCCCTACGTGCTGACCGGCGGGCGCACCAGCGGCCGCCGCCAGTTGCTGGTGCACACCCTGGTCTCGGGACGCGAGTACGACCCGGCGTTCGCGTCCCGGCTCCTGCCCGAGGCCAAGGCGCTGTACGACAGGGTCCACATCGTGAGCGAGTCGGTGGCGGAGCTGTCCGCCCACTGCGGGGTGTCGCTGGGGGTCACCCGGGTGCTGCTGAGCGATCTGGCCGCGGGGGAGCGGATCGAGATCGGCCCGGAGACCACCTCCCCGTACGACCCGCGCCTTCTGGAGAGAGTGATCGATGGTCTACGGCAGCTCGCCTGACCCCCGGACGGGGCCCCTCCCCCCGCGCTCGGTGGAGTCGGCGAAGATCGTGGTCGCCGGCGGCTTCGGCGTGGGCAAGACGACGCTGGTCGGCGCGATCTCGGAGATCCCCCCGGTCAACACCGAGGCGTGGATGACTCAGGCCGCCCGCACGATCGACCCGCTGGGCGAGGCCGACGGCAAGACCACCACCACCGTCGCGATGGACTTCGGCCGGATCACGCTGGCGCCCGACCTGGTGCTGTACCTGTTCGGGACGCCCGGCCAGCCGCGCTTCTGGCCGATGTGGGACGACCTGTGCCGCGGCGCGAGCGGCGCGGTGGTGCTGGTGGACACGCGGCGCCTGGACGTGTCCTTCCCCGCGGTGAACTACTTTGAGAACGACTCCGACGTCCCGTTCATCGTGGCCGTCAACCTGTTCGACGGGATCAGCACGCACCCGCTGCCCGCCGTGCGGGAGGCGCTGCGGCTGCCGCCCGAGATCCCGCTGACCAGTTGCGACGCCCGCGACCGCGGCTCGGTGGCGCGGGTGCTGACCGAGGCGCTGGCGCACACCATGCGCGCCACCGCGGGCCCGCGTCCGGGCGCGCTCACCACTCCCTGACCCCGACCCGGCCCCCGTCACCCCCGCCGGTGGGCCGCCGCAAGGAGGAAGCGTTGCGCAGGATCCTGATCGTCGGCGCCGGACAGGCCGGTCTTCAGCTTGCGCTGAGCCTGCAATCCGAGGGCTACGAGGTGACGGTGATGTCCGCCCGTACCCCCGAGGAGATCCGCACCGGCCGGATCATGTCCACTCAGTGCATCTTCTGGCCGCAGCTCCGCATCGAGCGCGAACACGGCCTCAACCAGTGGGAGGACCAGGCGCCCCGCATCGTCGGGCAGCGCTCGGTGGTCGCCGGCCCGCCCGGCCAGAAGGCGCTGGACTTCATCGGGCGGTGGGACGACTACGCCCAGTCGGTCGACCAGCGGGTCAAGATGTCGGGCTGGCTCGAACTGTTCGAGTCGCGCGGCGGCAACGTGGTCTACCACGGCGTGATGACCTCCGACCTGGAGGGCCTGGCGGCGCTGTACGACCTGACCCTGATCGCCGCGGGCAAGGGGGAGCTGGTCGAGCTGTTCGACCGCGACGCGTCCCGCTCGCCCTACGACCGTCCGCAGCGCCACCTGTCGTGCATCTACGTGCACGGCATGCGTCCCCGCCCCGACTATCCCGAGCCGCACGTGCGCATCAACGTCACGCCCGGGGTGGGCGAGCTGTTCTACATGCCGGGCCTCACCAACTCCGGCCCGTGCGACATCCTGCTGTGGGAGGCGGTGCCGGGCGGGCCGTTCGACTGCTGGTCCGACCACCCGGCCCCGGAGGACCACCTGACCCGCACGCTGGACATGATGCGCCAGTACGCGCCCTGGGAGTACGAGCTGACCGTCGGGGCCGAGCCCACCGACGCCCGCTGCGTCCTGTACGGAGGCTACGCGCCGACCGTCCGGCACCCGGTCGCGCGCCTGTCGGACTCGGCCGCGGTACTGGGCATGGGGGACGTGGTCGTGGCGAACGACCCGGTCACCGGCCAGGGCGCCAACAACGCGGTGCGCTGCGCGGAAACCTACTTCCGCGCGATCGTCGAGCACGGCGACCGGCCGTTCGACACCGACTGGATGCAGCGGACCTTCGACGCCTACTGGGAGTACGCGCGCCACCCGACCGGCTTCACGAACCTCATGCTGGGCCCGCCACCCGAACACCTGCTGAAGATCCTGGGAACGGCCAACGAGGTCGAGGAGGTGGCCTACCGGTTCGCCTACGGCTTCGCCAACCCGCCGGACCTGGAGAACTGGCTGATGGACCCAGAAAAAGCAGAGGCATACCTGGCGTCTGTCACTTAGCAAGCGTGTGTTTATTGCAAGCGCGAGCTGCGCTCCTCGCCTGGCGGCTCGTCGCTTGTCGCGCTTGCGGCGATCGCTGCATCGCTTCGACTCGCCCAGGGGCTCGCTTCGCGATCAGGGTCTCGCTGGCGCTCGCCCCTGCCTTCGGTCGCGATCGCAGCGCTTGGGCGACCGTTCGTGGCCGGGGTGTGATCGTGGGGGTCTGGGTGGCGGGATCAGGTGGTGAGGATCAGTTTTCCTCGTGGGTGGCCTGTTTCCAGGTGGTGGAGGGCGGTGGCGGCCTCGGCTAGGGGGTAGGTGCGGTCGATGACCGGCTTGAGGGTGCCGTTTTCGGCCAGTTCGGTGAGGGTGAGCAGGTCGTCCTTGCGGACCAGGGTCAGGAGGTTGCGGAGCCTTTGGCGGATGAACGGGGTGAGGAGGAGAGCGCGGAACTGGCGTTCCATTCCACCCAGGACGGCGCCGCCGTCCTCGCCGCCTGCCATGATCAGGACGCCGTTGGGGGTCAGGGCGCGGCGGAGGCGGTTGAGAGGGCGGTTGCCCGCGATGTCGAGGATGATGTCGTAACGGGTCGAGGTGCCGGTGGGATCCTGCGTGGTGTAGTCGATGATCTGTGAGGCGCCCAGGGAGCGCAGCAGGTCGTCCTTGCCGGGGCCGCAGACGCCGGTGACCTCCAGGCCGTCGGCGGCGGCGAGCTGGACCGCGAAGGTGCCGTTGCCGCCGGACGCGCCGATGATCAGGATCTTCTGGCCGGGGCGGGCCTTCGCCTTGCCACGGAGGGCCTGGACGGCCACGGCGCCGGAGGTGGGCAGGGCGGCGGCCTCCTCGACGGTCAGGCCGTGCGGCTTGGGGCGAGCCTGCGCTCCTTGACGCACACGTACTCGGCGAAGGCGCCGGGGGACGAGCCGAAGACCTCGTCGCCGGGTTTGAACGCGGTCACCTTCGAGCCCGTTCCCTCCACGGTTCCCGCCAGGTCGGTGCCCTGGATCTTCTGGCGGGGGCCGCGGAATCCGGCGATGAGGCGGAACAGGTACGGGCGGCCCGTCGAGACGTGCCAGACGCCCCAGTCGACGGCGGCCGCGTGGACCCGGACCAGCACCTCGTCGTCGCGTGGCGCGGGACGGTCGAGGTCGCGGAGTTCCAGGGCGCCGCCGTAGACGTCCTGGACGATGGCTTTCATGGTGGGTCTCCTTCGTCCTGGGGGTACTGGAACACCTCGTCGAGCGTGGCGCCGAGCGCGTGCGCGATCTGGAACGCCATCTCCAGGGACGGCGAGTAGCGGCCCTGCTCGATCGCGATGATGGTCTGGCGGGTCACACCGACGCGGTCGGCGAGTTCGGCCTGGGTCATCCGTCCCCGGGCGAACCGCAGCTCCCTGATGGAGTTGGTGACCCTGGTGGGCCTCACCACCGGGGGACGCCCCGGCGGTAGGCGGCGATCTTGGAGATCGACTCGGTGATCGCCGACAGCGCGAACGCCAGATAGAGCGCGTTCGCGATCCAGAAGTGGTCGGCCTCGGCCAGCGCGAGCAGCAGGGCGGCGACCGCGCCGAGGACGACGAACGAGTGCCCGACGTGCTCGCCGAACACCCCGATCTCGCGGTCCCGCTCGTCCCGCCGGCCGTCGTCGCGCGGCGCGGCCATCCTGACCGCGACGTGCAGCGCGATCGTCGTGCCGACCGCGATCCCGGCCGTCCACAGCAGCGCCGCCGCGTACGGGACGTCGGCGGCGGGGGCGTCCAGCAGCCGCGGGAGGACGAGGGCGAGGTAGACCGCGTAGGCGCAGGCGGCCACGACCGCCAGGATCCACGCGCGTTTCTCTTCGAGCGCCATGCCGGGAATGTAAAACAAACCAGACATCATGTCTAGTGTTCTTTACATCTCCGGGCCGCCGCACGGCGACCGGGCCGCCGACGGAGTCGACGGCCCAGCGGCCCGGGGGGTGAGGTTCGTCAGCGGAAGCGGCGGTAGAAGCCGCGGATGTCCTCGATGAGCAGGTCGGGGGCGTCGTGCGCGGCCCAGTGGCTGCCGCGGTCGTACTCGTTCCAGGACACGATGTTCTTGTGGTCGCGCTCGGCGAAGCGGCGCAGCGGCCGGAAGTCGAAGGCGAACGAGGCGAGGCCGATCGGGAAGGAGGTGGGCTCGGTCACCGGCGCGGCGTGGTGGTTCTCGTAGTAGAAGCGGCCGGCCGAGGCCGCGGTGTTGGTCAGCCAGTAGATGGTGGCGTTGGTCAGGATCACGTCCCGGTCGGGGACGCCCGCCAGGAGCTGGCCGATCCAGGCGAGCTGGCCCGCGGGCGAGTCGGCCAGCGCGTGCGCGAGGGTCTGGGGCTGCGCCTGCTGCGCCTTGTCGTGGACGGAGTGGCCGACGAAGCCCTGCAGGAACTGCATGTACTGCAAATCCTCGGGCGTGAGCCCCTCGAACTCGGCCGGGTCACCACTCCTAATGTAGGCCCCATGAACGAAACCACGCAGATCACGCCGTTCCGCATCGAGGTCCTCCAGGTCGACCTCGACGACCTCGCCGACCGGCTGGCGCGCACCCGCTGGACGCAGGAGCTGCCCGAGGCCGAGGTCACCGACGGCGTCCAGAAGGGCCCGATCCAGCCCGGCTGGGAGTACGGCGTACCGCTCTCGTTCGTCCAGGACCTCGTGGCGCGCTGGCGCGACGAGTACGACTGGCGCGCCTGGGAGGCCAAGATCAACGCCTTCCCGCAGTTCACCACCGAGATCGACATCGGCGCGCACGGCAACGACGCCGGCGCCATCATCAGCCCCGAGCTGGGCCGCAGGCACGGCGACCGGATCATCGGCGTGCACGTCAACCAGATCTTCTCGTTCCCGACCGAAGGATCCGTTCCTAATGAACCGCAACACTGGAAAAATGTTGGACACTTCGACCCGGCTGCTGCGACTGCTGTCCCTGTTGCAGACACCTCGCGAGTGGACGGGCAAAGAACTGGCGGAACGCTTGGAGGTGAGCGCCCGCACCATCCGTAACGACGTGGATCGGTTGCGTGCGCTCGGCTACCCGGTGAACGCGACGCGCGGCTCCGCGGGCGGTTACCGGCTCGGGGCGGGCGCGCGGCTGCCACCCCTGGTCCTGGACGACGAGGAGGCAGTCGCGGTGGCCGTCGGCCTGCGCACCGCGGCGGGCGGCACGATCGCCGGTGTGGAGGAGACGTCCCAGCGGGCGCTGGCCAAGCTGGAGCAGGTGCTGCCGGACCGGCTGCGCCGCAGGGTCAACGCGTTGCAGACCTACACGGTCCGGGTACCGGCGACCTCGTCGGCGCCGCGGGTGGACGGTGAGACGCTCGCCGTGCTGACCTTCGCCTGCCGTGACCACGAGCGGCTGCGTTTCGACTACCGCAACTACGACGGCACCGAGAGCCGCCGGCTCGTCGAGCCCTATCGGCTGGTCAACTGGGGGCGGCGCTGGTACCTGGTCGCGTGGGATCCCGACCGGTCGGACTGGCGGACGTTCCGCGTCGACCGGCTCGTCCCGCGCCTGCCGACCGGTCCCCGCTTCACCCCGGTGGAGCCGCCCGAGAACGTCGTCGAACGCGTCATGCGCGGCGTCTCGTCGGCGGCGTGGCGGCACCGCGCCGGCGTCACCGTGCACGCCCCGGCCGAGCGGATCATCGAACGGATCAATCCCGCGGTGGGCAGGGTGGAGGCGGTCGACGAGAACACCTGCGTGCTGCACACCGGGGCCGACAGCCTGAACAGCCTCGCCGTCCATCTGGGCCTGCTGGGCGTGCCGTTCACCGTGGCCGGGCCACCGGAACTGGTGGAGGTGCTGCGCGACCTGTCCGACCGCTACCGGGAGGCCACCAGGCCGAGCTGATCATCTGTCGCCGCGGGGGACCACCAGCCCGGTCTCGTAGGCGTGCACGACCGCCTGGGTGCGGTCGCGCAGCCCGAGTTTGGCCGGCAGCCGGCTGACATGGGTCTTCACCGTCTCCTCGGTGACGACCAGCCGGTCGGCGATCTCGATGTTGGACAGGCCGTCGGCCAGCAGCCGCAGCACCTCGGCCTCGCGGGGCGTCAGCACGTCCAGCGGCGCGGGCCGGCGGACGGGCCGGATCCTGGCGAACTCGGTGATGAGCCGGCGGGTCACCGTGGGCGCGAGCAGCGCCTGCCCCGCGTCGACCACCCGGACCGCCTCGAACAGCCGCTCGGCGTTCATCTCCTTCAGGAGGAACCCGCTGGCGCCGGCGGCCAGCGCGTCTAGACGTGCTCGTCGAGGTCGAAGGTGGTCAGCATGATGACGCGGGGCCGGTCGCCGTCGCTCTCGGCCACGATCCCGCGGGTGGCCTCGATGCCGTCCATCACCGGCATCCGCACGTCCATCAGCACGATGTCGGGGCGCTCGGCGCGGCACAGCCGCAGCGCCTCGGCGCCGTCGGGCGCGTCGCCGGCGAACCCGGCGCGCACCACGTCCTGGTCGTCGGCCACGACGATGCGGATGCTCATGGCGGCGGCCTTTCCATCGGCAGGTCGGCCTCGACGACCAGGCCGCCCGCGGGAGTGGAGCCGATCGTCAGGGTGCCGTTGACCATCGCCGCGCGTTCCGGCATGCCGGTCAGCCCGTGCCCGCCCGCGTCCCCGCCCGCCGTCTGGAGTCCGGGGCCGTTGTCGCGGACGCGCAGCCGCAGCCGGTCGGCGGCGTAGTCCAGCTCGACGTCCACGGCCGCGCCCGGCGCGTGCCGGCGGGCGTTGGTGAGCGCCTCCTGGACGATGCGGTACGCGGTGAGCTCCAGCCCGGGGTCGAGCCGCGCCACCCTGCCCCGGACGATCAGCCGGGCGCCGGCGCCGGTGGAGTCCCTGGCCTCGTCGACCAGCGCGATGAGCTGTCGCAGTCCGGGTTGAGGCCGCCGGTCGTCCTCCCCGGCGTCGGCCCTCAGCACGCCCAGCACCCGCCGCATCTCGGCCAGCGCCGACCGTGCCGTGTCGCCGATCTCCAGCAGCCGCTTCTCGCCCTCGGCGGGCATGCCGGGAGTGGCCAGCCGCGCCGTCTCCGCCTGCACCGCGATCATCGAGATGTGGTGCGCCACCACGTCGTGCGGCTCCCGCGCGATGCGCGCCCGCTCGCCCCGCGCCGCGTGCTCGACCAGGGTGTCGGCCAGTGCCCGGCGGGACGCGTCGCGCCGGGCGGTCTGGCGGCGTGCCCGTACCGCGGCGCCGGTGAGCAGGGCGGCACCGGTCACCACCAGCATCGGCACCAGCGGCGCGCGGCCCGCACGCGGGCCTGCTGAACCGCGACGGCGGCTACGTCCTGCGGGCGGGCGCCGACGAGCTGGACTTCCGCAGGTTCGAGCGGCTCGCCGCAGAGGGGACGGGTGCGCTCGGCGAGGGAGACCACGTCCGAGCCGCGGCGCTGCTCGGCGATGCCATGGCGCTGTGGCGGGGACCGGCGCTGGCCGAGTTCGCCGACCAGCCGTTCGCGCGTGCCGAGGCGGCCCGGCTCGACGCGCTGAGACTGCGCGTCCTGGAAAGCCGGCTGGAGGCCGACCTGGCCTTGGGAGGGCACGGCGACCTGGAGGGCGAACTGAAGTCTCGTCTTCGGCGCCCGCGCGGCACGTCCCGTCGGGCAGGTGTGCCGGCGGTTCGTCGCCGAGGGCTTCCCCGGCATCCGCGACTGGACCCTCTACACCGGCTCCGGCCGCGCCTTCCTCACGGTCGGGATCGGCGGCGACCGGGTCTACTGCTACGCCGACCTCATGGGCGACAGCCTCGACCCGTCGCTCAACGACAACTGGCGGGCGGAATTCCGCGACTTCGCCGACCCCATCCCCGCCCTGCTCGACCAGGGCGGCGACGCGCTGCCCGGCCTGATCGAGGAGGTGGCGCCGCCGGTGTGGTCGGAGGGCCGCGTCGTCCTCATCGGGGACGCCGCGCACGCCAGCTCGCCCAACCTCGCCCAGGGCGCCGCGATGGCGGTGGAGGACGCGCTGGTCCTCGCCGACCTGATCAGCACCCGTCCCATCGGCGAGGCGCTGACCGCCTACCGCGAGCGGCGTTCGCCGCGCGTCTCCTGGGTCCAGGACCAGCCGCACCACCGCGACAAGCTGCGCAAGCTGCACCCGGCCGTCCGCAAGCTCAGCCTGCGGCTGGCCTCCTCGAAATTCTTCGTCGCCGCGTACCGTCCGCTGCGCGAGCGGCCCTAGCGTTCGGGCGGGCTGGGCTCGGAGCCGAACACCGTGTCGTCCAGGTCGTCGTCGGGCGGCGTGTCCGGCGGCGGCCGTCCCTCCGTACGGCCGAAGTCCGCACCGGCGTGCGGCCCGCCACCGCCGCTGGTGCCCGTGCCGCCCACGATCCCGGCCGTGTCGGCGTCGGCGTCCTCGCGCGACACCTTCCGGGGCGCGCGCACCCCGGGCCGCCGTCCGCGGAACCGCGGGTCGTCCGGGTGCTTGGCCAGCTCCTCGGCGAGCTCGCGGGCGTGCCTGTCGTCCCTTTCCGTCACGACCTCACTCTCCCGTGAGGTCGTCGCGGTTCCGCCCGGACTCCTCCAGCGCGTCCTCCAACGCGGCGCCGACCGCGGGCCGGTCGTCGGGCTCGTGCCGCGGCTCGGCGTCCGCGCGCCGGTCCGGATCCCCGCCGGGCCGCATCACGGTCTGGTCGGTCTTCGCGGTCTTCGGAGCGTTCTCCTCGGGCCTGCTCATTTCCGTCATCCCCCTCGTCCTGGTCGTAGGGGACGGCTACCCGGCGGTGATCGGGTCTAACGGATGCCGCGCAGATCATGCGGCGGGGGCTGCCGGGTGCCGCTCTGGTAGATGTGGGGCATGAGCGATGCCGTCGTGGTCGGCGCGGGACCCAACGGGCTGGTCGCGGCCAACCTGCTGGCCGACGCGGGCTGGACGGTGGAGGTGCTGGAGGCCCAGCCCGAACCCGGTGGGGGAGTGCGCAGCGACCACGGCGTGCGCCCGGACTTCGTCAGCGACGTGTGCAGCTCGTTCTACCCGCTCGGGGTGGGATCGCCCGTGATGCGGTCTCTGGGACTGGAGCGGCACGGGCTGCGCTGGCGGCACGCCCCGGCCGTGCTCGCCCATCCGCTGCCGGACGGGCGGTGCGCCGTCCTGGAACGGGACGTCCGGCGCACCGCCGAGGGGCTGGAGCGGTTCGGCGTCGGTGACGGCGAGGCGTGGACGCGGCTCTACGAGAAATGGGAAGAGCTGGGCGGACCGCTGCTGGACGCCCTGCTCGGCCCGTTCCCGCCGGTCCGCGCGGGCGCCGCGCTGGCGGCCAGGGCGGGACCGGCGGAGCTGCTGCGGCTGATGCGCTTCCTGCTGCTGCCCGTCCGCCGCCTCGGCGAGGAGGAGTTCACCGGACCCGGCGGGCCGCTGCTGCTGGCGGGCTCGGCGATGCACGCCGACCTGTTCCCCGAGTCGTCCGGCGGCACCGCCTTCGCGTGGCTGCTGGCGATGCTCGGGCAGAGCCACGGCTGGCCGGTGCCCGAAGGAGGCGCCGCCGAGCTGACGGCGGCGCTCGTGCGCAGGCTGGAGTCGCGCGGCGGGCGGGTCCGGTGCGGCACGCCGGTGACGTCGGTGGTCGTCCGGAACGGGCGTGCGCTCGGCGTCCGCACCGCCTCCGGCGAGGCGGTCCGCGCCACCAGGGCCGTGCTCGCCGACGTCCCGGCCCCGGCCCTCTACGGCGGGCTGGTCGGCTGGGAGCACCTGCCGCCCACGCTGCGGGACGACATGCGCCGCTTCACCTGGGACCACGCCACCTTCAAGATCGACTGGGCGCTGTCGGGGCCGGTCCCGTGGGCCGCCTCCGAGGCCGCGCGGTCGGGCGTGGTGCACCTGGCCTCCGGGATCGACGCCATGACCGCGTACAACGCCCAGCTCGCCACCGGAAGCGTGCCCGCCGACCCGTTCCTGCTGGTGGGGCAGATGACCACCGCGGACCCGTCCCGGTCGCCGTCGGGCACCGAGTCGGCCTGGGCGTACACCCACGTGCCCCAGCGCGTCACCGGGGACGCGGGGCCCGACGGGATCACCGGGGCCTGGGACGAGCGCGACCGGGCGGCCATGGCCGGCCGGATCGAGAGCGTCGTCGAACGCTTCGCGCCCGGCTTCCGGGACCGGATCCTCGACCGCCGCGTCCTCGCGCCGCCCACGTTCCAGGAGCACAACGCCGGCCTGGTGAACGGGGCCCTGAACGGTGGCACGAGCGTCCTCCACCAGCAACTGGTGTTCCGGCCCGTGCCCGGCACGGGACGTCCGGAGACGCCCGTAACCCGGCTGTACCTGGCGTCCGCGTCCGCGCATCCGGGCGGCGGTGTGCACGGCGCGTGCGGCGCCAACGCCGCCCGCGCGGCCCTCCGCGCCTCCGGTCCGCTGGGACGGCTCGTGGCCGGGCCCGCCCTCTCCGGCCTGCAACGCCTGCTGGCCGGGGGATGAGCGCTCAGGGACGCACGCCCGCCTGGTCGGGGACGACCTTGGGCAGGGCGCGCAGCCAGCCGTCCAGGTCGGACGGCCACCAGCGGCCCGCCGTCAGATGCGACAGCACGTCCCGTACCGCCGAGGTCGACGCCGGCGCGGGCACCACGCGCGCGGGCGCGGCCCCCGCCAGGACGCCGAGCCACCAGTGGCGCAGCGTCTCCGGCATCTCCTCGGGATCCAGGACGACGTAGTAGTCGGGCAGCAGCGCCCGCTCGGCGCGCAGGTCGGCCAGCGCCGACTCGATCGCCACCTCCAGCCCGCCCGGCGGCGCGGCCCGGTCGAAGAAGTCCACCCAGGCGTCCCGGACCCCGGCCAGCGGGTCGCCGTCGTGCACGACGTAGGTCGAGGACGAGTGGGCCGCCAGCGCGCTGAGATCGGCGGGATCGCGCTCCCCGGCCACGACGGCGCGCACGTTGTGCAGGCCCCCGAGACCGGCCACGACCTTGTCCGCCCCCTGCCCCGCCACCACGACCACAGTGCTGCTCAGCCGCCGCATGCTCTGGAGTCTACGTCGCGGCCGCCCCGGACGATCACTGCTGCCGCGGGCCGTAGGCCGTCAGGAAACGGTCCCGGAAGACGCTCATCGGCCAGACCGGCGCCGCCGGTCCGGGCCGCAGCCCGTCCTGCCAGCCCCACGCGGAGATCCGGTCCAGGACGGCCCGGTCGCGGGCGACGATGCCGATCGGCACGTCCCGGCTCGCGCCGTGCCCGGTGACGAGCGGCAGCGGCTGGTGATCGCCCAGGAAGATCAGCACCAGCCTGTCGTCGCCGTACCTCTCCACGTAGGAGATCAGCGTCTCCAGCGAGTAGGCGATGGACCGCGCGTACTCGACGCGGACGCGCGCGGGATCGCCCAGCAGGGCGCGCGGGTCGTGGGCGGTCGCCGGTACGCGGTGGTAGACCGAGCCGTCCCCGACCCGCTCCCAGCCGATCATCGTGGGGACGCGCGCCCAGGCCGCGTGGCTGGACAGCAGCGGGATCTCCGCCATCACCGGCTCCCGGCCCCGCCTGCCGTGTTCGAGGCGCCGGAACGCCGCCATCGTGAACTGGTCGGGCATCGTGGCCCAGCCGAACGACGGACCCCGGTACCCCAGGTCGCGGGACGTGTAGACGGTGTCGTAGCCGAAGAACGACCCCTCCGGCCAGGCGCGGGAGACGCCCGGCATCACCCCGACGCTGCGCCGGCCCGCGCGCTGGAAGGCGCGGTTGAGGGTCAGCCGGTCGCTGGAGACCAGCGTGCGATACCGCTGCTGGTCGTCGATCCACAGGCCGGACAGCAGGGTGGCGTGCGCCAGCCGGCTTCCGCCGCCCGCCGTCGAGGAGGTGAGGAACCCGCTGCGGGAGGAGAACCCGGCCGCGGCGAGCCGCCGGTTCCCCGCGTCCAGGACGGGCAGGACCCGCCGCGACATCGGCGGGGTCTCGATCGCGCTGCGGCCGTAGCTCTCGACGAAGGCGAGCACCACGTCCTTGCCGCGCAGCGCGGTCAGCAGCCGGTCCTTCGGCATGTCGCGGAAGGCGTCCGCTTCGGCCATCCTGGCGAACGCCTTCTTGTCCTTGAGCGTCGCGTGCGCCTTGCGGACGTGCTTGTAGGCGAGCTTGGCCGAGCCCTTGGACGCGACCGGCACGCCCGGGACGAGCTGCGCGCCGAGCGCCGCACAGGTGACCCAGGCGGGCACCAGCACGGCGACGGCGGCCGTCGTCGTCCTGTCGTACCGGACCGCCAGCGTGGCCAGGCGCATCGCCGACAGCGCCATCCCGGCCACCACGGCCAGGATCGCGACCCCGGCGGCCACCACGATCCCGGCCGCCGCCGCGGTGCCGGCGGACGAGGCCAGGAACTTCACGGCGGGGCGCAGCAGCGCCCAGTCCAGGATCGGGTCGAACGGCCTGACCAGGACCTCGTGGAAGCCCGCGTCCAGGATCTTCACGATCAGCAGCAGCCCCAGCCCGGCGCCCGCCAGCGCCGCGACCGGCCGCCTCGCCCGCGCCGGCAGGACCAGGACGAGCGCGGCGCCCAGAAGCGCCTCGACCGGCAGCCGGACGAAGGCGCCGGGCCTGATGCCGCCGATCGTGACGGGAAGCAGCAGGGCGAACAGCACGAGCGCGGCGGCCAGCCCGTCGGCCGCCCGTCCCGCGAGACGCCGCCACAGGAGGCGCGGGGCCGCGGGTCCCTCCTCGGAAGGTTCGGACATCGGCACCTGGAGACCCTCCCCCCTGCCGATCCCTCGGCACTGCGAGGTACGTGGAGGGGGCGGGCCCGCGTTCAAAACGTCGATTAGGGTGGCGCCATGGCGGGTGAGCGAGACAGCGCACGGGTGGACGTGTGGATCTGGTCGGTACGGCTGGCCAAGACCCGCTCGATGGCGTCCACCGCCTGCCGCGGCGGCCATGTCAGGGTCAACGGGAGGCCGGTCAAGCCCTCGCACGCGGTGAGCGTCGGCGACGAGATCCGGATCCGCCGTGAGGGCCACGAGCGCGTCGTGATCGTCTCCCGGGTCATCAGCAAGCGGGTGGGCGCTCCCGTGGCCGCCGAGTGCTATGTCGACAAGAGCCCGCCGCCCCCGCCGCGCGAGCAGCGGGCCCCGGTGGCCGTCCGCCCCCGTGGCGCCGGCCGCCCGACCAAGCGCGAGCGCCGGAGCATCGAACGGCTGCTCGGCCGGATGCCCCGCCGCTGACCCGTTCCGTCTTCTGTGCCGTTCTAGGGTCGGCGCGTGCCTGCGGTCTGCGCGGAGCCGCTAAATAAACTTGAGTCGAGCAGACTCAACTGACTCCGGGCCGGTCCGCGCTAGGCCAGGCCGGGCGGGGTGGTGCCGGTGACGTCGTGGACGAAGCCGTACGCGCGGGCCTGCTCCGCGCCGAGGACACGGCCGCGCCGGGCGTCGTCGCGGATCTCCTCGGCCGGCCGCCCGGTGAGCCGTGCCAGCCGCTCGTAGAAGACCTCGACCTGGCGGCGGTGCTGCTCCTCGAACAGCGCCATCTCCGCCGCCGTCCCGTCGAACCGCTCGCTCGGCTCGACCATGCGGATCATCGCGTTCGGGGTGATCTCCCGCCGCCGGGCTCCGGCGAGCACGAGCAGCGCCGCGCCGCCCAGCCGTCCCACGACGAGGGCGTGGACGGGGCAGGTCAGCACGTCCATCGTGTCGAGGACGGAGAAGGCCGCCTCAAGCCCGGCGCTCTCCAGCCGCAGGTGCAGGGTGATCGGCCGTCCCTCGCCCAGCGCGTCCAGCGTCATGAGCCGCGAGCACAGCTCGGCGGCCCGCTCGCCGTCCAGGTGCCCGTGCGCCATGACCACGCGCAGCTCGACCAGCCGGTTCGTCTCGTAGGCCAGGATCCGGGACGGCGGCAGCGGATCCCGGCGCGGTGGATCGGGCTCCGGCTCCCACGGCCGGAACCCGGGGATGAGCGGGTCGTGGCGGCGCGGTCCGGGACGGTCGGGGAACGGGAAGCTCATGGTGGGTCCACCCTCCAGCCGATCGTGCGGTCGATGGCGGCGGCGTACCGTTCGAGCGTCGAGGCGCGCACGTCGCCGTGGCCGGCCTCCAGCCGGGCCACGGCGGACTGCGAGGTGCCCATCCGGGCGGCCACCTCGGTCTGCGACAGTCCGCTCGCCCTCCGGAGCTCGACCAGCTCGGCGATCATCCGCTGCCGCCGTTCCCGCATCCGGGCGCGGTGGCGCAGCGCCATCTCCCGGAACCCCGGCAGGATCGGGAGATCGTCGTCGGGCCGCTCGCTCATGCCTTTCACGGTATCTCGAATATGAGATAACCGCCAGGGCACCCGTTGCCGGCCCGCTCTCGTTGGATAACTTGGCGGCATCGGTTGTGAGGAGGAGCGATGGCGTCTTCTCTCCTTGCGGGCGCCACCATCACCGCGCGGCAGGTGCCGGAGGCGGGGCGGGGCGGCAGGCTCGGCGTCCTGCTGCGGGAGGTGCACCGGAAGGGCGCCGTGTCGCGCGCCGAGCTGGCCGGGCGGATGGCGGTGAACCGGAGCACGGTCATGGCGCTGACCGCGAAGCTCGCGGCGGCCGGCCTGGTGCGCGAGGAGAGCTCGGCGGCGACGGGACGGGCGGGCCGCCCCTCGCTGGTGGTGCGCGCCGAGAGCGACCTGGTGTACGTGCTGGCCTTCGACGTCGCGGTGGACCGCCTGGTCGCCGCCAGGGTCGGGCTGGGCGGCCGGGTGCAGCAGCGGCTGGAGGCGGTGCGCCGCCGCCGGTACCCCGATCTCGACGAGGTGGTCCGCGTCCTGTCCGGGTTCGGCACGGCGCTGGTGGACTCGGCCCCGCCCGAGGCCAGGTGCGTGGGCGTCGGCGCGTCCTTCTGCGGCCTGATCAGGGCCGCCGACGGGATGGTGCGGCTGGCGCCGAACATGGGGTGGACCGACCTCGACTTCGGCCCCGCCCTGGGACGCGGGCTGGGGCTCGGGCTGCCCGTGGCCGTGGGCAACGTGGCCCATCTGGGCGCGCTGGCCGAGTACGAGCGCGGAGCGGGCGTCGCCAGCCGGAACCTGGTCTACCTGCACGGCGATGTCGGCGTGGGCGGCGGCATCATCGTCGACGGCCGGCTGCTGGACGGCGACGACGGCTACGGCGCCGAGCTCGGGCACATGATCGTCAACCCGGTGGACGGGCGTCCCTGCAACTGCGGCTCGCGCGGCTGCCTGGAGGCGGAGGTCGGCGAAAGCGCGCTGCTGGAGGCGTCCGGGCGCGCGGGCGGGCCGGTCGGCCGGGACGGGGTGCGGGCGGTCGTGGACGCGGCCGCGAGCGGTGACGAGGCCGCCCGGCGGGCGCTGGATCGGGTCGGCGACTGGCTCGGGATCGGCGTGGCCAACCTGATCAACCTGTTCAACCCGGGCGTCGTGGTGTTCGGCGGCATGCTCCAGGAGATCTACCGGGGTGCGGCGGAACGGGTGCGGGCGCGGGTGGCCGCCAGCGTGCTGCCCGTCTCCCGGGAACGGGTCGAGCTGCGCACCGCCGCCCTCGGGTACGACTCCACGCTCGCGGGCGGCGCGGAGCTGGGGTTCGCCCCGCTCCTCGCCGACCCGCTGAACGTCCTGGAGCGCGTGCCTAGGCGAAGTCCATGACCTCCCCGAACGCTCTACCGGTGGTACCTCGGGGGACCAGATGACACGTCCTGGCCGACCGCGGCACGAGTGACGGGGCCGGAGGCGTCACACTGGCCTCGTGCGGACACTCATCATCGACAACTACGACTCCTTCACCCATAACCTCGTCCAGTACGTGGCGAGGGCCGGGGGAGAGCCCACCGTCGTCCGCAACGACGAGCCGGCATGGGGCCCGGGGTCGCTGCGCGGCTTCGACAACGTCGTGATCTCGCCGGGGCCCGGCAGGCCCGACCGCGAGGCCGACTTCGGGATCTGCGCCGAGGTGATCGAGCACGCCCGCGTCCCGCTACTCGGCGTGTGCCTGGGGCACCAGGGGATCTGCCACCGGTTCGGCGCCCGCGTCGTCCCGGCCCCCGAGGTCCGCCACGGCAGGCCGTCGCTGGTCGAGCACTCGGGGGACGCGCTGTTCCGCGGGGTGCCGTCGCCCTTCTCCGCCGTCCGCTACCACTCGCTGACCGTCGAGGGTTTGCCGCCGGTGCTGGAGCCCATCGCCTGGGCGGACGACGGCGTGCTGATGGGCGTCCGGCACAGGGAGCGGCCGATGTGGGGCGTCCAGTTCCACCCGGAGTCCATCCGCACGGAGCACGGGCAGCGCATCATCGACAACTTCATGGAGCTGACCGCCGAACGACGCGGTCGTCCAGCACGGGCGAGGCGCCCCGCCGCTGCGCCCCGGCCTCCCGTACCGGACGCGGACGGCGCCGCGTACCGGGTGATCGCCCGCAGGCTGGCCGTGCCGGTCGACCCCGAGGTGGCCTTCGGGGCGCTGTTCGGGGCGTCCGACCGCGCCTTCTGGCTCGACAGCAGCCTCACCGGCGAGCGGGGCGGGCGCTTCTCGTTCATGGGCGACGCGAGCGGCCCGCTGGCACGGGTCGTCACCGCCGACGTGTGGACGGGACGGCTGTCGGTCGAGTCCGCCGACGGCCGCACGGAGCTGAGCCGCGCGTCCTTCTTCGACTGGATCGAGAAGGACCTGCGCTCCCACCGCACCGAGGTGCCCGACCTGCCGTTCGGCTTCGCTCTCGGCTGGGTGGGATACCTGGGCTACGAGCTCAAGGCCGAATGCGGGGGAGCGCGGGCGCACCGGTCGCCGCACCCCGACGCCGCCATGATCTTCGCCGACCGGGCGGTCGCGTTCGACCACGCGGACGGGACCGTCCACCTGCTCGCGCTGTGCCGGGCGGGCGCCGAGCGGGACGCCCGCGCCTGGCTGGAGGAGACGGCGTCGCGGCTCACGGGCCTGGCGGGCCTGGCGCCGCGCGAGCCGTCCCCCGTCACGGCGGTCGTGGGCCCTCCGGCCCTGCGCCACGACCGCGCCCGCTACCTGGACATGATCGAGACCTGCCTGCGCGAGATCGCCGCGGGCGAGACCTACGAGGTGTGCCTCACCAACCTGATGAGCGTGCCCGCGCGGATCCCGCCGTGGGACCTGTACCGGCGGCTGCGCCGCGGCGACCCGGTGCCGTTCGGGGCGCTGCTGAGGTTCCCCGGCCTGTCGGTCCTCAGCTCCTCGCCCGAGCGCTTCCTGCGGGTCTCCGCGGACGGCACGGTCGAGTCCAAACCGATCAAGGGCACCCGCCCGCGCGGGCTCGACCCGGCGGAGGACCGGCGGCTGCGCGCCGAGCTGGCCGCCAGCGTCAAGGACCGGGCCGAGAACCTGATGATCGTGGACCTGGTCCGGCACGACCTGGGCGGGGCCGCCGAGATCGGCTCGGTCACCGTCGACCCGATCTTCGCGGTGGAGAGCTATGCCACCGTCCACCAACTCGTCAGCACGGTGCGGGCACGGCTGCGGCCGGGGGTCTCGGCCGTCGCCTGCGTCCGGGCGGCCTTCCCCGGCGGCTCCATGACCGGCGCCCCGAAGATCCGCACCATGGAGATCATCGACCGTCTCGAGGCGGGCCCGCGCGGCGTGTACTCGGGCGCCATCGGCTACTTCTCGCTGTCCGGCGCGGCCGACCTCAGCATCGTCATCAGGACCGCGGTCTCCTCCGCGGGCCGGATCGACTTCGGCGTCGGAGGCGCCGTCACGGCCCTGTCCGATCCCGCCGAGGAGTTCGAGGAGACCGCGGTCAAGGCCGCGCCTCTCCTGCGCCTGCTCGGCACCCCCTTCCCCGGGATGCCCGCCAAGGCCCCGCCCGCCGACCTGGCCGCCCTCCCCGCCATGTGATCGGCGAACCGGGCATCGGGTACCGGTTCGAGCCGCGAGGTGACATCCTGGGACGGCTTTGGAAGAGACCTACGAAGGACGCCTGACGGCGTTCGGACACCAGCTGATCGAAGTACACCTCTGGCTCCGCGAGGAGCTGGCCGACCTCCGCGAAACCCTCGACGGCGGCGGAGCGCGGCCACGCGAGCTGCGGGCGCACTGCCTGAGCTTCTGCTCCGCCGTGACCCGCCACCACACCGGCGAGGACGGCGACGCCTTCGGCGAGATCGCCGAGCGTTTCCCTGACCTGCGTCCCGTCCTGGACGAGCTCCGCCGCGACCACCGCCTGGTCGAGGACTCCCTGAACCGGCTGGAGGAGCTGCTGGACGCGGTGGACGCCGACCCGATCGTCGTGCGGAGGGAGCTCGACAGCCTCGCCGCGCTGATGGAGACGCACTTCGTCTACGAGGAGAAACGCATCGTCGAGGCGCTCAACGCCCTGGACGTCCCCCGGTGGCGCCAGGCCCGCCCGGCCTTCCTGGCCGCCGGGGACTGATCGCGGCCAGGAGGGCCTGGTCAGTGGCCGATGTCGTGGTCGCCGGCCCGGACCAGGCCGCTCTCATAGGCGAAGATCACCATCTGGGTGCGGTCGCGCAGGCCGAGCTTGGCGAGGATGCCCGATACGTGGGACTTGACGGTCGCGTCCCCGATGTAGAGGTCCTTGGCGATCTCGGCGTTGCTGGCGCCCCGCGCGACGGCGGTCATCACCTCGCGTTCCCGCTCGGTGAGCCGGTCCAGGCGGCTCGCGGCGGCGGCGTTCACCGCGCGGGACTCGGCGAACCGCCCGATCAGTCGGCGGGTGATGGACGGGGCGAGCAGCGCGCCGCCCTCGGCGACCGTGCGCACGGCGGCGGCGAGCTGGTCGGGCGGGATGTCCTTGAGCACGAAGGCGCTGGCACCGGCGCGCAGGGCCCGGTAGACGTACTCGTCCGGGTCGAAGGTGGTGAGGATCAGCACCTTCACGTTCCAGTCGGACTCGGCCATGATCCGGGACGTGGCCTCCAGGCCGTCCATGTCCGGCATCCGGATGTCCATGAGGATGACGTCGGGCCGGTGCAGGCGCGCCGCCTCGATCGCCTCCACCCCGGTCCCGGCCTCGGCGACCACCTCGATGTCGTCATGGATCCGCAGGATCATGGCGAAGCCGCCGCGCACCAGGGCCTGGTCGTCCACCACGGCCACGCGGATCGTCACGGCGCCTCCCTCGTCGGACCGCCCTCCACCGGCAGGCACGCGACGACGGCGAACCCGCCACCCTTACGCGGCCCGGCGTCCAGGGTGCCACCCAGCAGCAGAGCGCGCTCCCGCATCCCGACGACGCCATGGCCGCTTTTCTGGAAGGTCGCGCCCGAACCCTCGCCGTCGTCGACCACCTCGACGAGGACGCGGTCCCCTTCGTAGCGGAGCCGCACGTCGGCGTGCGCCCCGGGACCGGCGTGCTTGAGCACGTTGGTGAGCGCCTCCTGGACGATGCGGTACGCGAACAGGTCCACGCGCGCCGGAAGGTCACGGGGCAGCCGGCGGTCCAGGTCCAGCGAGACGCCGACGCCCGCCTCGCGGATCTGGTCCGCGAGCGCGGGAAGATCGGCGAGGCCGGGCTGCGGGCCGAGGACGCCGTGATCGGCCTCGGGGCGGAGCACGCCGAGGAGGTGGCGGAGCTCGGCGAGCGCCTGCCGGCCCGCCTCCTCCACCGCCCCCATGGAGCGCAGGGCGGCGTCCGGGTCCCGCGTGGCCACGGCCTTGGCGGCGCCGGCCTGCACCGTCATGAGGCTCACGCGGTGCGCGACCACGTCGTGCAGCTCGCGGGCGATGCGGGCGCGCTCCTCGACCAGGATCCTGCGGGCCTCGGCGGCCTGCTCGCGCCGTAGCTCCTCCGCCCGTTCCTCGCGCAGCCGGAAGCGCCGCCCGACGTACCAGGCCACGAACATGACGGCGGCGCCGAAGGACGCCTCCGTCACCCACGAGTCATGGATGTCGAGGGCGTCGACGGCGACCACGGCGACGGCCGCCGCGACGCCCGCAAGGCCCTGCGCGACGTCGGCGCAGTACCGGCCCGCGGCGTACAGGGCGAGGATGGCCACGACCCCGCCCATGTCCCGGTAGCCGCTGCCGAAGGTGGCGGCCCAGCTCAGCACCGCCACGGCCACCACCGCCATCGGCGCGCGCCTGCGCCAGTACAGCGCGGCGCCCGCCACGGCGGAGACGATCGCCGCGCCGATCGGGACGTCCTGGACGGGACGGACGATCAGCTCGTCCCCGGGCCCGTCCAGGACGAACGTCGTCACCAGGAACACCGCGAACGCGAGAGCGGCGTCCGCCAGGCGGGGCCACCGGGTGAAGGGCCCCCGGAACCTCGCCGAACCTGCCGCCAGAGGTGCCCAGAGGGCGGGCGCCGTGCCGTTCACCGTCACTCCACGAATGTGAGGGAAACGCCCGCCATGGCTCACCTGCGGGCACAGCCCACCGTAAGCCGGGGCCGGACGCGCGGTCATCCACCGCGAGACGGAGCCGGCTCCCCGCCCTGCGGCGGGCGGCGCGGCGTCCACGGCCGTCCACGAACCCCTCCGGCGGCGGACGGGCGAACCGACCGCGGGCTGGCGACGGGGAGGGGGTCTGGACCGCACCGTTGTAGGCATCGCGCCACCAGCGGCGCACCCCCCACCAACAGCAAGGAGCACAGTGATGCATCGAATGGTCCGCCGCGTCGGCGACGCCTCGGCTCGCCGACCATGGGTCACGATCGGGGCCTGGGTCATCGCCCTCGCCCTCGTTCTCGGGCTGGCGGCCGCGTTCGGCGGCACGCTGGTGGACGACTACGACGCCCCCGGCAGCCAGAGCGCCGAGGCGAGCGAACTCCTGCGCGAACGCTTCCCCGAGGCGTCCGGCGGCAGCGCCGTCGCCGTGTTCGCCGTCCAGGAGGGGCAGCGGGTCGAGCGCCACCGTCCCGCCATCCAGGCCGCGCTCGCCCGGATGGCGAGGAAGCCGCACGTGAAGGCGGTGGCCGACCCGTTCACCCCGGGAACGGTCTCGCCCGACGGGCGCGTCGCCTACGCCACGCTCACCTTCGACCGGCCGTCGACCGAGCTCGGCTGGGAACCGCTGGAGGAGGTCGCCGGCACGCTGAAGCCGGTCCGGGACGCCGGCGCCATGGCCGAGCTCGGCGGCGAGGCGGCGTTCATCAACGCCAAGCCGGTGAACTCGGGCACAGAGCTGGTCGGCGTGCTGGCCGCGCTGGTCGTGCTGATCGTGGCGTTCGGGACGGTCGCGGCCGCGCTGCTCCCCGTCGCGCTCGCCCTGGTGACGGTCGGCGCGGGCGTCGCCACCATCTTCGTGTTCGCGGGGACGATGGACGTCTCGACCTCCGCGCCGACCGTCGGCGCGATGATCGGGCTGGGCGTCGGCATCGACTACGCCCTGTTCATCATGGAGCGCTACCGCCAGAACCGTGCCGGGGGCCAGGACAACGCCGCCGCCCTGTCGGACGCCATGGCCTCGGCCGGATCGGCCGCCGTGCTCGCCGGCGGAACGGTCGTCCTGGCGATGGGAGCGCTGCTGCTGACCGGCCTGGGCATGATCGCCTCCGCGGGGGTCGGCACCGCGCTGGTCGTGCTGTTCGCCGTGGCCACCGCGCTGACGCTGCTGCCCGCGCTGCTGTCACTGCTCGGCGACCGTGTCGACGCCTGGCGCCTGCCGGGACGCCGCCGTGCCGCCAAGCCCGCCGAGCGGACGGCCTGGTGGCGGTTCGCCCACCACGTCTCCGGCAAGCCCTGGCCGTACCTGATCGCCGCGTCCGCCGTGCTGCTCACCCTGGCCGCCCCCGCGCTGCGGATGGAGACCGCCTTCCCCGACGCCGGCGACGAGGCCCCGGGCGCGTCCCACCGCCGTGCCTACGAACTGCTGGCCGAGGGCTTCGGCCCGGGGATCAACGGCCCGCTGCTGATCGTCGCGGACCTGCGCGCGACCGGCGCGTCCGTCTCCGCGATCGCCGAGCGCGTCGCCGCGGACCCCGGCATCGCCACGGTCGGCGAGCCGCGGTCCTCGGCGGCGGGCGACACGGTGGTGCTGCCGGCCGTCCCCACGACCGCGCCCACCGACCCGCGGACGTCCCAGACCCTCGACCGCGTCCGCGACGTCCTGCCCGCGGGCGTCACCGTGGCGGGCCTGACCGCGACGACCGACGACGTCTCGCGGCAGCTCTCCGACACCTTGCCGATCTTCGTGGGGGCGGTGCTGCTGGCCTCGTTCCTGCTGCTGATGATGGTGTTCCGCTCGGTCGCGGTGCCGCTGAAGGCCGTGGTGATGAACCTGCTGTCGATCGGCGGCGCGTACGGCGTGGTGGTCGCGGTGTTCCAGTGGGGCTGGCTGGGCGGCCTGTTCGGGCTGGAGGAGACCTACCAGATCGCCTCCCCGCTTCCCGTGGTCTTCTTCGCGGTCCTGTTCGGGCTGTCGATGGACTACGAGGTGTTCCTGCTCTCGCGGATCCGCGAGCACTACGACGCCACGGGCGACACCGCCGAGTCGGTGGCCCGCGGGGTCGCGAGCACCGGCCGCGTCATCACCTCCGCCGCGCTGATCATGACCGTGGTGTTCCTCGGCTTCGTCGCCAACCCGCACCCCATGGTCACGATGCTGGGCCTCGGCCTGGCGACGGCGATCGTGCTGGACGCGACGATCGTCCGGATGGTCCTGGTCCCCGCGACCATGGCGTTGCTGGGACGCGCGAACTGGTGGCTGCCCGGCTGGCTGGACCGCCTGCTGCCCCGCGTGGGCACGGCGGAGATCGCCCCCGAGCCCGAGCCGGAGCCGGTGAAGCCGCTGGCGACCGCCTCGGCCGGCTGACCCTCACGGGACGACGGCGCCGCACGATTCGACGTGCGGTGCCGTCGCCGTGCCGGAAGCCCGTTCCGGCCACGGAGGGTCAGCGGGGGTCGTACCTGTAGATGGCCGCGGCCCAGCTCTGCTCGGTGTGCAGGATGCCCGCGGCCAGCAGGGAGCGGGTGCCGGGGACGAGGGCGATCGCCTCGATGGAGGCGGCCGTGCCGTCACCGGTCGGGGCGGGCTGCCGGGTGACCCTGCCGCGCGAGTAGTGCAGCAGGTAGGCGCTCTCGTGGACGTGCTGGGAGACGATCCACAGCCCGCCGCGGCCGTCGGGGGCCAGCCGGTAGAGCATGTCCTCCGGGGCGTCGATCCTCACCTGGCGCCAGCGCCTGCCGTTCCAGTGGTACAGGACGGCCCCGGGCCAGACGCTCTCGTCCTTGCCGAGGACCATGGTCGCCCAGGCGTCGCGCGGGCCGAGGGCGAGCACGTCGCCGGGGAACGCGGAGACGCCGGGCGAGAGCTTCGGCTTGGGCAGCGGCACCTTGCGCCACGACGACCCGGTCCATCGGACGGTGGCCGGGGCGCCGTTCCCGGTACGGCCGGTCGCCCATACGGCGCCGCGGGCGGCGCTCATCTCCTCCGGGACGATGGGCAGTGGCATCGTGGTCCATCCGCTGCCGTCGTAGTGGGAGGCGATCCCCACTTCGCCGTCCTCCGTCCGCTGCGACCCCACGAACCAGGCGTCGTCCGGTGCCAGGACGGCGGCGTCGGCGATGCCGATGTCCGGGTCGAAGACCGTCGTCCGCCAGGTGGACCCGTCCCAGTGATGCCCGTAGAACTCCCCGTCGAAGGTGATCCCGAACGTCCAGACGTTCGCCGGTGAGGACGCGGCGACCTTCGTCAGGGACGCCGCGCGGTCGCCTCCCGGGGCCTCGGGAGGTGTGACGTCCCGCCATTCCGATCCATCCCAGTGGCTGATCTTCCGGTGTTCCCCCTGCACGCAGCAGGGCCCCGAGCCGACGGCCCAGGCGTCCCCCGGCCCGGTCACGGCGATGTCGGAGAAGTCGTCCCGCGGGAAGCCCGGTGAGCTGTGGGCGATGTGCCAGCCGGGAGTGGTCTCCGCCTGGGCCACGGCGGGCGCCGCCGTCACGCTCAGCGCCACGATGGCGCCAACCGCGGACATGCGTTTGAGAACAGTGAACATCGTGCTCCTTTCCCCGTGCGCGCTCTCCGGCAGCGGGGACGTTCGTGAGCACGCCTTTTCAACAAGACGCACGAATCACCGATTGAGATGACAAAGCGGCCATTCCGTACATCGACGGCCGGGCGCGACCGGGGTTCGCCCGCCTGCTGCAAGGGGACGTTCGGCGACCGCCGCCTCACCGGGGCGTGGGTCTACCCGGGCGGGGGCGGCTGCGACTCCATCGCCGAACGCGTCGGGTGACCGGCTCCCGCTGATCGTCAGTTGGAGACGCCGACGGCGTGGCCGATGGTCTCCGGGTCGTCGACGAAGTCGAGCATGGCGCGTGCCACGTCTGCCCTGTCGATCGTGTTGCGGTTGGGGCCCGCCTCGATGGCGTGCTGGTAGCGGCCCTTGCCGGGTCCGTCCTGTAGCCGGGACGGGCGCACCGACGTCCAGTCCAGGCCGCTGTCGCGCAGGACGCGTTCCATCGCCTCCAGGTCGATGTAGACGTCCTTCAGGATCGCCCACAGGATGGGCGAGAGCACACGCGCCGCGAGGAACGGCTGGCCCTTCCCGGAGCGGTTGAGGGGTCCCGCGCTCACCACGATGATCCGCCGCACGCCGGTGGCGGACATCGCCTCCACCGCCGCCCTGGCCGAGGTGGACGCGGGCTTGAGCGGGTCGCGCCGCCCGGCCGCGCCGATGCCGGACAGGACGGCGCCCGCCCCCTCGACGACCGGCTTCAGCGAAGCGGCGTCGAGCGCGTCCGCGCGCACGACCTCCAGGTTCGGATGCCGTACCGGCAGCCGTGCCGGATCCCGCACCGCCGCGGTGACCGTGTGGCCGTCGTCGAGGGCGTGTGCGACGAGGTGCCGCCCGACTCCGCCGGTGGCGCCGAGGATCGCGAGTCTCATGATGGCTCCCGTTTGGTTTGGATACACAAATGGTTTGGATTTTCGAACCAATATACTGCCTTCCATGTCGAGAGCCGCTGAGACGCCGGACGGCGCGCGGGTGCCGACTCCGGAGGAGATCCTCGCGCTCGGCCACGTCCCCCTGCTGGCGTCCTTCTTCCGGCGGGTCCACAACGACATGCCCGAGCCGCTGCGGGAGGTCTTCGCCGAGCACGGCCTGACCGCGCGGCACGGGGCCGTGCTCACCCAGCTGGTGGCCGCACAGCCCGCGAGCGTCAGCCAACTGGCCCAGCGGCTCCACGTCTCGCTGTCCACGGCGAGCGGGCTCGTCGGCGACCTCAGCCGTGCGGGCCTGGTCACGCGCCACGAGGACCCCGGCAACCGGCGCCGCACGCTGGTGTCGATGCCGCAGCGGCACCGTCCCCTGTTCGAGGAGTTCGTGGCCGCACGGGCGGCGCCCCTCCTGCGAGCGATGGACCGCCTCTCACCTCGCGACCGGGCGGGCTTCGTCGCCGGGCTCACCGAGTGGGCCCGCGAGGTGGAGGGCCAGGACGACGACGGGCCCGACTGCTAGTTCCCGGCGGGCGATGGGCTCCCGCGCGGGCGTTGCGAGCGCTTGGAGGACCACCTCCGCAGCCGGATCGTGGAGCTGACCGAGGCCGGCCTGGACGAGGACGAGGCGTTCCTCATCGCCGTCAAGCGCATGGGCAGCCTTGACGAGATGCCCCTGGGAGTTCGCCCGCGAGCACCTCGAACGGCTGTGGAAGCAACTGGTCCTCCCCGGGGAACCGGACGCGCCCACCTCCGGCCGTTCCCGCCGCGAGCTGGCCTTCATGATGCTGTGCGCGGTCGTCGCCGCGCTCGCCATCAAGGTGCCGAGCCTGTTCGGCGCCGACCTGAACGACGACGACGCCCAGTTCTACGCGCGGAACCTCAGCTTTTCGCGCTGCCCCCGCTGGCGGCCTACTTCGCCTGGCGGCGCCGTGTCCGTCCCGCCGTCCTCGTCGTCCTGGGCGTGCTGTTCACACTCGGCGCGGTCACCGTGAACGCCTATCCGGTGGAGGCCAAGAAGAGCGTCATCGAGAACATGGCGCCGGTGCTGACCCGCGTCTTCACGCCGCTCTTCACGGCCGCGCTGCCGGTCTTCCTGGTCGCCTTCGTCGCGACGGGCAACGGCCTGGACGTCGGCCGGGACGGGCTGATCCTCTTCGACCTGCTGCTCGTGGTCGTGGTCGGCCTGGCTGCTCATCGGCTTCGTCCGCGGTCGCGTCCCGTTCGTCCACCTGGAGCTGTGGCAGTCCCGCTACGTCGCCGTGTGGGCCTGGGCGGTCGTCTCCGCCTTCCCGCCCCTGTTCGGCTTCGCCTAGGAACCCGCCCGCCGAGCGGCCGGCGGCTGGTGGCCAGGATGCGTGCCGTCCCGGTGCACCAGCAGGATCACCGCCCCGCGCGCCGGCGGGGCGGTGGAGTACGCGATCAGGTCCTCGGCGAAGCGCGCCAGCGCCGTGTCCGGATCGTCCTCGGCGAGACCCGCGGCGCGTTCGGCGAGCGGGTACGGCCGCCCCTCGGCGTCGCGGACCTCCTCGACGCCCCGCGTGTGCAGGAGAAGCCGGTCGCCCTCGCCGTAGGGGATGGTGGTGGGCTCGCCCCAGGAGCCCCCGGCGTCCGGCGGGGTGAGCCTGCCCAGCGGCGGGTACGCGGGCGCCGCGTCCACCACCGACACCCGCGACCCGCGGAGCATGAGCGGCGCCGGCAGCCCGCAGCGGACGATCTCGGCCTGGTCCTCCCAGTGGCGGATCGTGACCAGCGTCGCGGCGACGGACACTTCCGGGCCGCCCGAGCCGGTCACCCTCGTGTGCAGCCGCTCGGCCACGCCCGCCAGCTCCGGCTCGTGCCCGGCCAGGTCGCGGAAGGCGAGCGTGACGTCGTTCGCCGTCTCCGCCGGGGCGTCGCCTTCGACCTCCGCGACGAGGAGCCGGGTCCCGAACGGCGTGTCCGCCACGTCCAGCACCATGCCCTCGTTCCGCGTCCCGGCGGTCGTGAGGCCGCGGGCGGCCGCGCGCACATGAGCGTGCGCCTGCCGCAGCGGGATCGCCGGCCCGGTCGCCATCGGCGGGTCCAGCTCGCGCAGCAGCTCGCCCATCACCTCGCGGACGGCGCTGGGAGCGGTGCTGTCGACGCACAGCCGCTCCATGACCTTCTGGTAGTCGTCGACCTCGTCGGCCCGTTCGAGGTACTGGGCGCCGGTGAGGGCCTCGACGTACACGACGTCCGGGATCTCGGGCTCGGGGAACCGCAGGATGCTGAACGCCCCGCCCTCGGCTGGATGGCCGCCGAACCGCAGCGGCATCACCTGGATCGCGACGTTCGGCAGCTCGGCGAGCCTGAGCAGGTGCTCGATCTGTTCCCGCATCACGTCGGGGCCGCCGATCGGCCGGCGCAGCGCCGCCTCGTCGATCACCGCCCACAGCGATGTGGTCCCCGGGTCGCGCAGCCGGTCCTGCCGCCGCATGCGCAGCTCGACCCGCTGCTCGATCTCCCGGGCGGACGCGTCGGGATGCCCGCGCCGGAAGACGGCGCGCGCGTAGTCCGCGGTCTGCAACAGCCCGGGGACGAACTGCACCTCGTAGGTGCGGATCAGCGAGGCCGACTCCTCCAGGCCCAGGTAGTTCTGGAACCAGCCGGGCAGCACGTCGGTGTACGGCTGCCACCAGCTCGGCGCGTTGGCCTCCCGCGCCATCTCCAGCAGGTCGTCCTGGTCGGACTTGTCGACGACGCCGTACAGGTCCAGCAGGTCGGACACGTCGCGCTCCTTGAACCCGACCCGCCCCAGCTCCATCCGGCTGATCTTCGACTCGGAGGCGCGGATGGCGTATCCGGCGGCCTCGCGCGTGATGCCCCTGGCCTCGCGCAGCCGGCGCAGCCGCACGCCGAGCAGCATGCGGCACACCGTCGGGCCGGAACCCGGCCGATCACCCGCCAACCCCTCACCTCCGACGTTGAAGCAAGTGGACAATAGCCCAATACCGGGAGCCTTTCGTGGCGACTTCCGGGTAACAATTCGCTCCCGCGCCTCTGCCGTATCGTGCGGCCGCATTTCGGGTGGATCCAGGCACGTCGCTGCGCTGGCCAATGGCGGTCACGCCGATATGCAACGGTCCAAAATCACGATCCGGTCGTCCGTGCGTACGGACCGGCGTTGGGGTTCTTCACAGACCCGGCACGCCCGGCGTGGCCACGGACGCCTCGGCGCCGGATCGCAAGCCGCGTCTCGGTCGCTTTGGCGAGGGTTTGCCGAAAAATCGCCGAAGCCCTGCCCGTGGGCGCCCCGACACCGTCATGACCCGGGCATGGGGAAAGAGTGAGCGACTACGCCCAGTTCGGCCGTGAGCAAAGCGCTGCCGCCTCGGCGAAGGTGTGCGAGCAGCGCGCTCTGGTCCAGAGCCGCGTACGGGAGAAGGCCCTGGTGGACCGGGCCGTCGCGAGGCTGGTGACCAAGCTGGACCTCCGGCATGACGAGGCCGCCGAGCGACTGGAGCAGATGGCGCAGCATGGCGGGCTGAGCCTGTCCGAGGCGGCCGAGCGCATCCAGCCGCCGCCACCACGGGACCTGCCGCGCGGCGAGGCCGACGAGTGGATCCAGAGCATGCTGGAAACGCACGACGACACGGCGAGCTACGCCTGCCCCATCACCGATTCGGTCGGCCGGGTGATCGACTTCCGGGTGCTGGCCGCCAACAGCCATGGCAGGACGGCCGACGGCCGGAGCCGCGAGGCACTGGTCGGCAAGACGCTGCTGGAGATCAGCCCGGGTATCGCCAGCGCCGGGCTGCTGGACGCCTACATCACCGCCTACGAGACCGGCATCCCCTTCTACCAGGCATCGGTGGAATATGTGGAGATCGTGAACGATCGGCCCTGGCCGTTCGTGATGAACGTGCGCGCCGCCCGCGTGCTGGACGGCCTGCTGCTGAACTTCAGGGTGCTCGACGAGCGTGACGCCGTCATCGCGGGCTGGGAGCGGGTGCAGCGCCTGGCCGGGGTCGGCTGGGCCGAGTGGGAGCTGGTCGGTGACGGGGTCATCTGGACGACGAAGGTGTACGAGATGTTCGGCCGCGACCCCACCGACGACCCGATCGCGCTGGAGGACCTGCCCGCCATGGCGGTCCATGAGGACCTTCCCGTGCTCGTCGACGTGCTCGACAGCCTGATCGACCACCAGGAGCCGGTCGACACCGAGTTCAGGGTCCGGCACCGGCACGGGGTCCGGCGGCTGCGCGTCATCGGCGAGCCGCTGCTGGACGGTGACGGCGTCCCGCTCAAGATCAGGTTGCTGCTCCAGGACCTGACCCCGGCCCGGCACCGGGAGCGTGCCGTGACCAGGGCCCACGAGCGCGCGGTCCGGGAGCAGGAGCGCGCTGACGAGGAGCGCCGCATCACCCGCCATCTGCAGAACACCCTGATGCCCCCCGGGAGACGCATCATGCACCTGCCGGGCCTGGCCGTCGGCGTCTGCTACCGCCCGGCCGGCGAGCTGCCCCGCTTCGGCGGCGACTGCTTCAAGACCCAGCGGATCGGCGAGGACAAGGTCCTGCTGGCCGTCGGGGACGCGATGGGCCACGGCATGACCGCGGCCAGCAACATGATCCGGATGCGCTCGGGCCTGGCCGGGCTCGCCTACACCGGCGCCCCGCCGCACCGGCTCGCCGAGTGGCTGAACGAGCTGACCGCGCACACCAGCGAGGAGATCACCATCACCGGCACCGCGGTCATCGGGTGCTTCGACACGACCGACCGCACCTTCGCCTGGGCCAACGCCGGCCACTTCGCCCCCATCCTCCTGCGCGAGGGCGACGCCGAGCCGCTGGAGGGCGAGTCCGGCCCGCTGCTCGGCGGCCCGGAGGCCGACTACGCGCTGAACACCACGCGCCTGCGGCCCGGTGACACCCTGCTGTTCTACACCGACGGCCTCATCGAACGGCGCGACCGCGACCTGGACACCGGCATCCAGGCGCTCGTGAAGGCGGTGCGGTCCTGCGACCATGACGACCCCGACCACCTGATCGACTGCGTGCTGAACCGCCTCGTCTCCGGGACCACCGAGGACGACATCTGCATCCTCAGCGCACGGGTGCTCTGAGCCGCACGCGGGTGGCCGATCTGGCCGATCGGCGCGGCGCGCCGCGGTCAGGACATCGGGGAGGTCCCTCGGGGGAGGCGTCCGACGCCGGGCAGGAACCGGCCGACGCGGGCGGCGTAAGCGCGGTAGGCGTCGCCGTGAACGCGCAGCAGGTAGGGCTCCTCGACGGCCCGGACCTGCACTTGGATGACGGCCACGGACAGTACCAAGCCGAGAAGCGACACCACGTTGGGCACCATGGCCGCCAGCCCGGCGGCGGTGACGATCATCGCGGTGAAGATGGGGTTGCGGGCCAGGGCGAACGCGCCGCCGGTGACCAGACCGGTCCGTTCGTTGTCGTCGACGCCGATGCGCCAGGAAGCGCCCATGGACGTCTGCGCCGCCAGCGTCGCGGCCGTACCGCCGGCCGCGAGGACCGTCCCGGCGATCCGGACGGCGAGGTGGTCCAGGAGGCCGATCGGATCCAGTCCGGCCAGGGCGGCGACGGGACCGGCGACACCGATGACCAGAGCGGCGACGAAGAGCAGCCGGGCCCACCATTGGAGGCTGCCGGGCCGTAGCCCTCCGCCGCGGAATCCGGTGTCGCCGGTGCGGCGCCATTGCATCCAGCTCCGCAGCCCGAAGGCCAGAGCGGCCCAGACCAGGTAGATGATCAGCGCGGTCGGTGCCATGGGGGTCCTTCGCGTCGTTTCGGGAGGTCACAAGCTCGGCGCCGACCCTGAGCCGGCGCCCGTCACGGCCGCCGTTCGGGGTGGACGGCCTCGGTGTGCTCGATGTGGGCGACGGCCAGGTCCAGCAGCATCCGAACGTGCGCGTCGGCCAGGCGGTAGTACGCCATGCGGCCCGATCGGCGCACCTCGACCACCCGGTGCGCGCGCAGCAGCCGCAGCGCGTGCGAGGCGGACGACTCGCTCATGCCGCTGACCGCGGCCAGGTCGCAGACGCACAGCTCGCCGTCCAGCAAGGCCACCAGCAGCCGCAACCGCCTGGGGTCGCTCAGCAGCCCGAACACCTCGGCGGTATCGGCCAGGTCCTCCTCCGCGGGCATCCGCTCGCACACGGACGCGACCCGCGGCGCGTCCACCACCCGCGCCGCGCAGCCGTCGAGCTCGATGATCCGCTCATCTGAAGAGCTGTTCATATGAGATAACCTTCAGGTACCTCCGGCGGCCTGTCAACCCCCTGCGTGGCCGCGGCTCCGTCTGGTGGATGTCACAGCGAAAAGAATGCGCACAAGCGATCCGGCGTAAAGGGTGACAGCTTTGTTGGGGTCGAAATTTCGCTCCAACGAATTGCGTGCACACAACATCAGTTGTGAAGTCACCGCCGTTTCACTATGGTACGGAAAACGCGGTGATGGACGCGAAGGTGCGTGATGCGACGGTGCAGTTGGGAATAGGCTTGCCCAACGGTGGATCGGACGTCGACCCTGCCGGACTCGTTCGGTTGGCCGTGGGCGCCGAAGCCCTCGGACTGGACTCGGTGTGGGTGGTGGACCGCTGGCTCCGTCCGCACGCCCCGGTCGCCATGCCCGGGGTGCCGGTGCCGGTGGTGATGCCGGCCGAGTACTACCGTTGCGTCTACGACCCGATCGAGGTGCTGTCCTTCATCGCCGCGCGGACAACAAAGATCAAGCTCGGCACGAGCGCGATCAACGTCCTTCTCCACCCGCCGGTCCTCCTGGCCCGCCGTCTCGCGACCCTCGACCGGCTGTCGGGCGGACGCCTCATCGCGGGCGTGACCTCGGGATGGATGGCCGAGGAATTCGCGGTGGCCGGCGTACCGCGAGATCACCTGGGCGACGGGTTCGACGACCATCTGGCCGCCATGCGCGCGGTATGGGGTCCTGATCCGGTCGACCACCCGGGCCCCAGGTACGCCATCCCGGCGTCCGACATCGGCCCCAAGCCGTGCGGTCCCGACGGCATCCCACTGATCATCGGCTACAACACGTCGGCGGGGATCCGCCGCGCCGCCCGGATCGGCGACGGCTTCCACCCCTACCGCAACGACCTCGACCAACTGGCGGACGAACTGGACCAGTGGCGCGAGGCCGTCACGGCACAGGGCCGGGACCCGTCACGACTGCCCGTCGTACTGCGGGCCGAGGCCACGCCGGGCGACAACGGCACCGGCGATGAGAAGGCCGCGTTCAGCGGCGCGGTGGAGAGCTGGGCCGATGACCTGGCCCGTATCGAGGCGCTCGGCGTCGATCACGTCCTGCTGCACTTCGAGCCGGGCCTCGGCGTGGACGCTACCCTTCGGGCCATGGCCGACGTGATCGAAATGAGTGGTACGTGACCTCCGGCGTGGTGGTCATCCACACCGATGGCGGCTGCGTTCCGAACCCGGGAGCCGGCGGCTGGGGAGCGGTCCTCCGTTACGGACGGCACGTGCGGGAGATCTACGGCGGAGAAGCCGACACCACGAACAACCGCATGGAGTTGATGGCCGCCATCGAGGCCCTGGAGTGCCTCAAGCGTCCCTGCACGGTGCGGCTCTTCACCGACAGCCAGTACGTCCGCAGGGGCATCACCGAGTGGGTGGCGGGCTGGAAGCGCAACGGGTGGAAGACGGCGGACAAGAAGCGGGTGAAGAACGCCGACCTCTGGCGCCGCCTCGACGACGCCTGCGAACGCCACGACGTTCAGTGGACGTGGGTCAAGGGCCACGCGGGCATCGCCGACAATGAGCGCGCCGACGCGCTCGCGGCACAAGGCCGGGACGAGCTCCGGGCCGGACCCGTGGACACGCGCCCCGCGAGCCTCGTTCCCCCGACGCGTGGCCCGCGTCCTTAGCGTCGTCCGGTATCGATCCGGGTCTCGTCGGTCGCCGCGACCGTCACCATGCCGGTACGCGGGAGCGCGTCGAAGCCGGCGGCGGGCAGCACGACGACCGGCATCTCGATCGTGTAGAGCTCAGGGCCGGTGCCACGAGCTCAACGGCATGGGCACGATCGTGCCAGGGCTCGCGCCGTTCCGGCCGGTCGCGATCTCGTCCGGGCCGTACACCGCGATCCCCGAGGGGCCCTGCGCGGTCATCCCCGACTTCATGCCGGGCCTCAAGGCGATGCACGAACGGTTCGGGTCGCGGCCCTGGGACCGGCTCTGCGCGCCGTCGATCCACCGGGCCGAAGCGGGGCACGAGGTCGACTCCTTCGAGCACCTGGTCCTGGGGCGCAGCTCCGAACTGTGGATGAACACCGCGTCCGGGCGGCGCCACTTCACCCCCGACGGCTACCTGCCGCAGGTGGGGCGGCGGTGGCCGAAGCCGGAGCCGGCCCGGACGCTGACGAAGCTCGCCGCCGAGGGCCCGGACCTGTTCATCGACGGCGAGTGGGCCCGGCTGTTCGTCGAACGCGCGAACGAGCTCGGCTGGCCCATCGAACTGCGGCAGATGCGCCAGGACGAGCCCCGCTGGGGAGACGGCCTGCGCTACCGGCATGGCGACGTCGAGATCATCCAGCAGGCGCCGCCGGAACGCCAGGCCGTCATGTCGGCGATGGTCCTCGGCATACGTGCCCTCGCCGCCGTGCTCTGCTCCGGATGAGCCGCACCAAGGTCGACCTCACCGACCACGTCCGGCTCACCTCGGCACCGGGCGCGCTGCGCGAGGCGACCCGTTCGGCGGAGTCCGTCGGCAGTTGCGAGCTGAGCGTCATCGACCCCCAGGGCAACTGGGTCCAGCTCGTCAACACCGTCCAGGGCGGCGGCATCCCCGGCCAGGTCATCGGCGGCGTACCCATGATCGGCGGCACCATGACGAGCAGCCTCACCGCCATGCTCGGCGGCTGGCTGACCGGCGGCGCGCGGATCCGCTCGGTCATCGGCAACACCCTGGCCCTGCGGGACGGCCACCCCTGGCTCGCCCTCGGCACCGCCGGCATCCCGCACATCACGGTGCCGCAGGTCATGACGAGCATCCTGCCGAAGTAGCCCGCATGGGAATCCTGGTCCGCCCGATGGCGCCCTACCAGTACCGGATGGGCAGCTTCCACATGACCTGGCGCGACGAAACCGGCCTCCTCCACGCCTCCGCCGGCCCCCGCCGCGCGGCCAAGCCGCCGGCTACTGACCGGTGATGCCCCAGCACTCGGCTCCGGAGTGGTGGCCGACGCCGCCAACCAGAGCATGTGGAGGGCGACTGGGATGTCCGGGTGTCGCTGGAAGGTGGATGCGACGGTCACGCCTCGTCGAGCCGTTGCAGGTACTCGGCGAGTTCGGGGACGGTCGCGAGCGCCTCTGGGGCGACGCTCGCCCGGATCAGATCGGCTTCCTCGTCGCCGCGTTGGCCCTCAAGGATGATGACGACGAAATGGGGCGCGAGTGAGTCGTGGATGCCGCCCCGGCGGGCGGTCGCGGTCATCGCTTTGCAGACCCTGGCAATGGCGCCGTCGTGTGCCACCTCCAGCGCCGCCATCGCCGCGTCCCGTTCGGCATCATCGCCGGCGGGCGCGAGGAACTCCTCGGTCAGGCTGCGGTACCACGGCTGCATCGCGCTACTCGCGGCATCCAGGACGTCCCACCGCCATTCGGGCGGGACGAACCGTGTCGAGTCCCCGTAGTTCTGATGCACCGCCTCCTCGGTGTTGGCAGCGAGTGCCGGCGCGAGGATCTGCGTACCGTCCAAGTAGAAAAGGTGGAAGGCCGCAGCGTAAAGCCGTTCGCCTGGATGTGCTCGGGCGAGGTCGGCCAGAGCGTGACATCCATTGTCATGCCATGCCGCCTCAAAGGCGTTCCAATCCACCGGTGCACACTATCGACCGGTACCAGAGCCTCCATCCAGCCTTCAGTCCCCAGGCGGACAGGGGGCCGTAGGCGGTCTTGACGGCCGCCTAAGCGGCGTGCCGCCTGGTCAGCGGCCGGAGAGCCTGCTGGTAGGCGTGCACGTCCACCAGCGGGCCGCGGCCCCACAGAAGGTCATCGCAGATCGGGGTCGCGCCGGACTGCCCGGCGGTCCCGGCTCACTTCGACCGGAACCGCCGGGCGTGGCCTCAGGATGCGGCGATTCCTTCCATACCGATGCCGTTGGCGAATCGCGGTAGGCCGGTCGCAGTGGTGACCAGCTTCAGGGATCCGTCGTTGCGCACGGCGTAGCCCTGCACGTTGCCCGCGGTCGTGTTCTGTACGTACAGGAAACGGCCGCTGGCGGTCATGTCGATCGTTCGGGTCGTGGGACGCCTGACGCCTCGAGACCTCCATCCGCCCGCCGGCCGTCAATACTCTACGACTCCTTGACGTTCCACTACGAGTATGTAGAAGATTGGTGAGCGGAAGGAGATGGACACCTGATGACCACCTTGATGAGCGGGCCCGCCGCCGGGACTGGACAGGATCCCGCAGGTGAGACGGCCGAATCGGTGCACGTTGAGTTCAGGACGCAGGTGTCGGCGTACCGTCATTGGCGGCTGAGCTTTGACGGTTCGGTTGCCACGCTGACGATGGACGTCGACGAACAAGGGGGTCTGGTCCCCGGC
>NZ_JBIMPP010000060.1:0-49531 GCF_043906805.1 Actinomadura sp. SCN-SB
GGGATTCATATCCACGGAGGGACGGATATGGAGGGATCCCACAAATGGCCGCCACGTTGACCGCCGCCGCCGCAGGCGCCGAGCTGGCCGGCGACCTGCGCGCCCTCCTGGACCGCCGCGAGCCCGCCACCCTGGAGGAGCTGCGCGGCCTGGCCGACGAGCTGACCACGCTGCTGCGCCGCACCCGCGGCCGCATCACCCGCCTGGCCAAGGCCACCGCGCCGAAGGCCGAGCCCGAGGTCAAGCCTGCGGTCAAGCCTGACGCCAAGCCCGCCGAGCCCGCGTCGCCGCGTCCGCATGCGGCCACCGCCGAACGAGAGAACGGGAGCACCGATGGACGACGCCTACGAGGAGTACGGCTGTCCGGACTGCATGTGCTGCATGAACTGCGTCGACGACCCCGACTGCCCGACCGACAGGCTGGGCGACTCGGCATGCCCGTGCACCTGCTACTAGACCGCCCCACCGTCAAGCCTGAGCCCACACCAGCGCCGCGACAAGCCCGAGGAGACCGCCATGGAGATCACAGTTACCCGGTGCGTCCGGATGGCTCACCGCAACCGCAGTGCCGCCCGCCCGGTCGGCTACCTGTACGAGTGCACGGGGCCGGACGGCCGGGAGTTCAGCAACCCGAGCCTCGCGACATTGCGGGACGTGCTCCGGCGCCGGTACGGGAAGATCGCGCTCGTGAAGGGCTGGAGCGCCCCATCCGCCGACCGACCCGCCGGGTCTCCACCGTCCGCTACGTCCTGACCGCGCTCGCCGTGGTGTGCTCCACCCTGTACGGCCGGACGGCCCGCACCGCGCGCCGCGCCGTGACCGCCACCGGACGCCGCGTGTCCGCACTCGGCCGCCGCGTCCACCGTCGACTCTCCGGCCGCGTCCCATCATCACGCGCGCCGGAGTAGCCCCCCGCCGTCCACCACCCATCCACAACCCGAAACGGGGGGAACCCCCATGCGTACCATCATCGTCGCCCTGCTCGCCGCCGTGGCGCTCGCCGTGGCCGGCTGCGCCGTCCCGGAGGAGCCGACGGCCGTGCAGCCCGCCGAGGCCGAGGACGCCAAGGGCGCGTCCGGCAGCTCGAAGCCGGCCAAGAAGGTCACCGTCAAGCTCGTCGCCGAGCACGCCAAGGCCAAGCGGTCGATCCTGTCGGCCGGGCAGCCGCTGTCGTGCGTGCACGTCACCGTCACCAACCGGCGCAAGAACAGCAATCTGGCGGTCAACCCGCTGTACTTCAGCCTGGTCGACAGCACCGGCGAGAAGCACGAGACGTCCGACGCGCTGGGCGAGTACGAGGGGCAGATCGACACGACCACGCTGGCGCCGGGCGAGAAGGCCAAGGGGCTGGTGTGCGCTCGCGGGCGGTTCACGCCGAAGGTCGTGGCGATGACGAACGAGGTGCTGTCGGAGCAGGCCCGCGCCGAGGTGGCCTAGCCGTCCCCGTCCTGGCCGCCCGTCTCCCCTGCCCGGGAGGCGGGCGGTGCGCTGTCCGGCCGCCGAGACACGTAGGTGCCCCTGCCGACCACGGTCACGATCAGGCCGCGCTCGCGCAGCTCCTGCATGGCGCGCCGCACGGTGAGGTAGGCGACGCCGTACTCCTCGGCCTGGTCCCGCTCTGAGGGCAGCTTGGCCCCGGGGCGCAGGTGCCCGGACGTGATGAGGGCGGCGATGTGGTCGGCGAGCTGGACGTAGACGTATTCGGGTCCCTCGTCGACGGGCTCAAACGGCGGTGGCTCGGCCATACACCGGACCGTACGGCCATGCCGACCTGCGTAAACTGATGGAAAGCCATGGATCGCTATACATGGCTATGCATGCTGTCCTACGATGCCGCGCATGACCCCCCATCAGGTGCAGGCGGCCCCGCTGATCCCCGGCTACATCACCAACTACGACCGGCACGACTCCACCTTCCGGGCCGTGCGGGTCGAGGGACTGTCCGACTACCAGCGGATCTACGGGTGCCGGGACGAGGTGACCGCCTCCACGCCCCGCGAGCTCGAATGGCTGTGCCTGGCCGAGACGGTCAAGGCGGAGATGGTCGCCCGCGCCGAGCGGGCGGTCGATGGGGCGTGAGCGCGGACGCGGCGGCACGGCCCTACCCGAGCGGTGCGATCCGCGCAGAGCTGGAGGGGTGCGCGGGACGGCACCCCGCGCCGCCCCTGGACGGCGCCTGGGGTATCGAGTGGCTGCCCGTGGCGGGCAGGCCGGACGCGGCGCGGGTGCAGGGCCACACGTGCGAGCGGTGCCGGGACCTGTCCTATGAGCTGCTGATGGTGGGCGGCGCTTTCGTGGTGCGGCGCACCCGGTGGCGTGGTGTGCGGCGCGCGGAGGTGCACGAGACGGCGCGGGTGCGCAGAGCGCTCGCGGTGGAGTGGTGGCGGGCGCTGCTGACCGGCGCCGCCCAGTAGACCCCGCGGCCGGCCGGGGGGACGGCCGCGGCGGGGGGCGGGCCCCTTCTTCTAGCCCGTGAGGGGCCCGCCCATCGGATCGCCCGCGGGGGCCGGGGCTGATGGCGTGCGCCCGCCCCCGCGGGACCAGGCGGGCCGTGGCTCCGGCCTTGCCGTCCCCCGGCCCGGGGCCACGGCCCCACGAGGAGGTGTGATGAGCGACCGGTATCCGCCGTCCACGGCGCATGAGGAGCTGGACGGCGAGGAGGACGCCCTGGACCGGCTGGACGAGGACGACGACTCCGGCGAGGATGCGGGCTCAGCCTGACGCGGCGCGGTCGCGTTCGAGGATCTCGTCGAACTCGGCCACCCACTCCGCCGACCGCTGCTCGGTGGGCAGGGCCGCCTTCCCCTCCGCCACGAGCGCCGCCGCCGACTCGTGGTCGCCCACGGACGACAGCGCGATCCCGGTGACCAGCCGGAAGAACGGCGGGCTGTACCAGTAGATCGGCGGCGGCGGGTCGGCGACCTCGTCCGCCCGGTCGGCGGCCTCGTGCAGGATCCGCCGCGCCAGCTCCACATCACCCAGGGCCGCGTGCGCGCGGGCGGACTGGAGCCGGTCGAACACGCGCTGCGCCGGGTGCGCGCCCGGCGTGGCCAGCGCCGCCGCCGACGCCCGCAGCACCGCCCGGTAACGGCCCTGCTTGCGCGCCACGTACCCGGCGAAGCTAACGGCGAGCGCGGCGACGGTGCCGTGATCGAACTCATCCGCCAGGGCCTCGCCGCGGCGGAACAGCGCCAGGGCCTGCTCGTCGCGGCGCAGCGCGGCGTTCAGCCATCCGGTGAACACCGTCCACTCGGCAGTGGTCCGGCCGAGCCGTTCCCGCAAGGGGCCGCGTGCCTCCTTCGCCAGGGCCGTGACGGCGTCCAGCTGCCCTGACACGGGGCCGAGAAGCGCGGCGGGTCCCAGTGCGTCCTCCAGGCGGCGCTGACCCGCCAGGACGGCGTCGAGCGCGTCAAGCGTGGCCTCGTCGAGGCGGGCGGGCCGTGCCAGGGCGGCGGCGATGCGTTCGCGGTCGTCCAGGCTCACCGCCCCGCCCAGGCCCACCCGCAGGCCCGCCAGGTGCCCGCCGGCGTCCAGCAGCTCGTCAAGGCGCCGGGCCATGTCGGGGGAAGGGACTTGCAGGTCACGGGCCAGCTTGGACAGGTACCCGTCGTTGCAGGGGACGAGGCGCGCCAAGCGCCGTTGGCTGATTCCCCGCTCGGCCATGAGCTGGCGGAGTCGCTCGCCGAACGTCATTCGCATCGCCCCGTTTCGCCCCGGTGCGTCCGCTGCCTGGGTGCTGCCTGACCCGGCAGGCAGCAGGCAGCACCTCCCCACGGTAGCCCTCACGGGTGTCTGGTAGAGGGGTCAACGTGCCGCACGGCACACATAGGACGGCCCCGGACGGTGGGCGAACACCGCTCCCCGGGGCCTCGGCCGGAAGCGAGGTCCGACCTATGGCAGATCCTACGGCGCCCGGCGCTGCCCCCGGCGCCACGATCGTGGACCCCGACCCGATCGTCGAGGCGAGCCGCGGCCCGATCGTCCGGATGCTCCGGCAGCAGTACAACGTCATGGCCTGGTACGGGCCGTTCACCGGCCACTGGTGGGCGATCGTCGGCCCGGTCGATCGGCTGGTCGAGGCGGAGGCGCCCGCCCAGCTGGAGCGCGCGATCCGCCGCGCGTGGGGGTGGGAGGCGTGATCGGCGCCGACGCGCGAGGAGGTTGGTGATGGCCGGTCCGTGTCCGTTCGATCCGCCGTGCGGCCCCGACTGCCCGCATGGGCGCCGCACCTCCGGTCACCCGGAGCCTCGGCCGCCGCAGCAGCCGAAGCCGCCACAGCAACCGAAGTGAGGCCCCGTGGCCGCTGGGCGTGGCAGGACGTCCCGGTCACGGCAGGGGGCGGGCCGGTGCACCTGTGGGCGGCGGCCCGGCCCGTCCCCGTCCACACCCCCCGGCGGGTCGCGGCCGGACGAGCCGCATTACTACATGGCGCCCAGCGTCACCGGGTGACCGGCCCCTGGGGATGACGATGCCGCCCCCGCTCCTCCTCTGGGAGGTGCGGGGGCGTCGCTGCGCGCGGGGGTCTTGGCAGGATGACCGCATCCCGCGTCACTATGCGGTCACGCTTTGGCGAGATAAGTCTCAAGTATCGAACCCCGCTCTAGTCCACTATGAAGGTCCGGCTTAGACTCAAATCACAGGAGGGCGAAATGCCCGACCTCGGCAAGGAGCTGAGGGCGATCCGCAAGGAGGCCGAGGAGAAGGGATGGCGGGTCTTCCGGAAGAAGAAGTACTGGAAGATGTACTGTCCGTGCCCTCGCAAGTGCAAGAAGACGGTGAGACTGACGCCATCGGACCCGAACTACGTCAAGAACCTGCTCGGCGAGCTACGCCGGGCGACGTGCTGGACTGGAAGGGGTGAGCCACGATGACCTATTACCTGAAGGCCGACCTCACCTTCGTCTGCGACGACCCAGCGCGCGACACCGACGAGGAGTTCGACGCCTTCACCGACGCCGTCACCGACGCCCTCTACGACCTCGGCGAGGTCGACGATGAGATCATCGACCCGGACATCACCGTGAGGATCGCTGACCGGTGGTCCAGCATTCTCATGGGCATCACGGCCGACACTGAGGCGGATGCGATCCGGCTGTTCCTGGCCAACGTCCGCACCGTGCTTCACGCGGCCGGGTGCGGTACGCCCGGCTGGCCGATCTACAAGCCCACTGAGGACAAGCCCGAAGTCCGGCAAGCGCATTTCGTGGACGCCTAGGCATAAGGTTCCGCGCACGACGAAACGGCCCGCCCCCGAAGGGACGGGCCGTTCGCGTGGTCGGGGATGCACGCGGGTGGGGAGTGGAACCCCTGGGATCCGGTCGGCCACGCAGCCGCTGCCCCCGGAGAGCCCCGACCTGCGCCCAGGCTACGGCACGCGGGGGTCCGGTGTCCCCGCACCGGACCGGATTCGCGCGTAGGTGAAGGACGGGCTCACCGCGGCAGCCCCCGGGACCGCTGGTAGGTCGGCGCAGAGCCCATGCCCAGCGCGAGCAGCACCCGGCCGATCCGCGGGTCGACCGCCTCCAGGGCGCGGACGGCGGCGTACCAGCCCGCCGTTACCACGGCGACGGCGACCGTGGACGCCATCGCGCCGGTGTCCTCATCCAGCACGACGCCCAGCTCACGCGCCAGCCACGTCAGCGCGAGGCCACAGCCGATCGGGACATAGGTCCGCACCAGGCTCAGGATGTAGTCGTTCATGCGACCTCCTAGGTCACAGGGCGGCCGGCGCCGCCACGTTCTCGCAGGTCGGCCAGGTTGCCGACCTGGGCAAGCCGACCAACGCGAAAGGATTCCTTTGGGGTTCAGACCTTCTTCAGGGCCTGCTTGCCCTGGTTGCGCGCCACGGCGGCGTGGAGCTGCGCGTACGCCCAGCCGTCCACCTTGTCGCCGTAGCCGGGCCCGGCGTTGGACCCGACCGATGCGCGGACCCGCCGCAGCGCCTCGGCCGTGCCGTTCCCGTAGTCGCCGTCGGTGCCGCCGTGCGCGTCCAGGTAGGCGCCCTGCCCTGCGTAGCGGATCATCTCCTGTAGGGCTTTGACGGCCTGCCCTCTGTCGCCTTTCTTGAGCCCGATCAATGGATCCTCCTTCACCACCGACCCGCCCGACGGCGAGCCCGAGTAGGCCGGGCGTCCGTACCCGGCGATGACGGACGCGGAGCGGACGCGGCGCAGGCACGCGTCCCCGGTGTTGGCCTCGATGGTCTGCACGCGCCCGCCCCCGAGCGCCTTCTCGACGATCCCGACGTGGTCGATCGCGCCGATGCCGTTCGTGCCGCCCCAGTCGAAGAACACGATGTCCCCGGGCTTGGCCCGGTTGACGTTCGCCGTCGTCCCGGGATACCAGCGTCCGATCTTCTGGAAGTCCTGGGCGTGCCACACGGTGTAGGCGCGGTCCCCGCCGGGCAGCACCGCAGCGGCATTGCCGGAGTGCCGCGCCCAGTAGGTGACCGCCATGTCACACCACGCGGCGCGCAGGAATGCCGAGCCGTGCCGCTTGGCGTAGTCCTGGGTGATGTAGTTCGGTCGGCCACGCACGCCCAGGGAGCGCCGGGCCTCGGCCAGCATGGCGGCAGCGGTGCCCATCAGCGCGTCCCTCCACAGTTGCAGGCGCGCCGCTTGCCGGACGGCGGCGGAGGTGGCGGCGGCTTTTCCTTGGGGGTGACCCTGATCGGAGCCATTACGCCTCCACCCCCCGGTACACGCCGTAGGTGTCAGGCTCGCCGTACAGCTCCTTCAGCACGGTCTCCTCGTCGAGCTCGGTGGCGCGGTGCGCGTCGGGGTGGACGTCTACGGCGTCCATGTCCTCGCGTTCGGGTTCGCTCATGGCCTCTCCGTTGTGCAGGTCCACGCCCCCGTGGGCGGGATCGGTGGCGTGCAGTACACGGTCTGCGGGGTCTCACCGGGCGGGCCCTGCTCGCCCCGGGGTCCGGTCTCACCCCGCGGCCCCTCAGGCCCGGCCGGACCGGCAGGACCCGAGCCGCCGTCCTGACCTGGCACCCCGGGCGGGCCGGGGGCGCCGCTCGAACCCGGGGCGCCAGGAGATCCGGGACTCCCCGGAGAACCACCCGGGCCGGGGCTGCCGGGAGCGCCGGGACCGCCAGGACTGCCGGCAGGTCCGGGAGAACCAGCGGGGCCCGGTGTCGGCGACACCTTCGGCACGCCGCCAAGGTCCCGCACCTGCTGGGCGAGGGCGCGGCTCTCGGCCCGCTCACGATCCAGGTCGGCGCGCAGCCCCACATATCCCAGCGCGATCCACAGCACACCCAGCACACCCAGCACGACGCCCAGCAGGATCGCCACGTCCAGCCCGCGCGCCCGCGCCTGCTTGCCCGTCACGGCTTGCCGCCCAGGACCACCGACAGCACGATCGCGATCAGGATCCCGGCGATCACCGACCCGGCCGACGCCATCAGCGCCCCCCGGATCTGCGTCTTGGCAGTCTCCGCCGACTTCTCCAGCGCCCCGATCCGCAGCAGCATCGACCCCTCCCGGGCCTCGAACACCTCACGCAGCAGGTACAGCCGGAACCGCTCGTCGTTGGCCTGAGCGGCGCTGGCCATCTGCGCCTTGAGGTCGAGAATGTCCTCGCGGGCGTCGGCGTGGTTGCGCTCGATGAGGCGCTGCAGATCCCAGAGACTGGGCTCATTTGGCACCGCGCCCCCTGTCTATTCGCACGGTCAGGAACCCCTGTGCCGCCGTCCAGCGGCGCACGATCATCTGCCCGTAGTCGTCGACCGTGAGGGTGTCCCCGGACTGCGCGGCGGTGGAGTGCCCGTCCACCATCAGGTTGATCACCATGCGGTGGCCGTCCGGCCAGGACGCGGGCACCACGTAGGCGCGGGTCAGGGTGAGCGGCATGTGGTGGCGTTGCGGGTCGACGTTGTCGCCGGTGGAGGTGCCGATCCGCGTCCACGGCTGCGCGTGCGGCCAGGCGATCCCGTCGTCCACGTCGTACCAGGCCAGGTAGGACCCGACGCCGCAGTTGTACCCGACGTCGTTGGTGACGCGGGCCTCGGCCGTGATGTCCAGGACGTCCCCGGCCTTCACCGGCACGACCACCCGCATCACGCGGACGGTGCCGGTGGAGGCGGACTTATCCACGGGGATCGTCGCCGACACGGGCGCGTCATCGGCGTACACCGCGACAAGCCGTTGGTCGGGCGTGGTGGTGACGGTCGTCATCGGCGCTCCCTGGATCGGCGACACTGGATGGCATGGACGATCTGGTGGCTTTCCTGTACGCGCGGCTGGAGGATGACCTGCAGTCCTGTGAAGGCGCGAACGAGTATCGGGACTGCGACGAGTTCAGCGAGCGCCGTAGGCTGGACGTGGAAGCCAAGCGGCGGATCATCGACGAGCACAGGCCCGTGCGCGCCTCATGGCCCATCTCGGGCTCGCCGGAATTCGGCTGCGAGACCTGCCACCACGACCGCGAAGAGGGCGTCGGCCCCTTCGGCTACTGCGACACGCTCCGCCTGCTCGCGCTGCCGTACGTCGACCACCCCGACCACGTCATGGCGTGGCGGCTCTAGCGGCTATGCCGAGGTCGCGCAGGCGATGCGCGGGGGTCCTAGGCCCGCGTCGCCCCACAGAACAGGGACGCGCCGAGATCAGGGGATCGAGAACGTCCCGGCCTGCGTTCAGCGCCTTTCAAGATTCCGGAGCCGCTTTTGCGTCTCGCTGGCCCGCTTGCGGAAGTCCGGCCGTGGCCCGCCCAGCGACAGGGTGACGGACTCGCCGCCGTCGCCGTCCAGGTCGATCGCCACCTCGTACACCCGGTACTGCTGGTCGGTGGCCAGGTCGCCGTCCCGCACGATGAGCCGTACCGTGTCGCCGAGCCAGATGTGGTCCGGGCCACGCCACCCACCGCGCTTGAGCCGCACCGTCCACTGCACCGGCACCACCATCGACTGCCCGAGCTGCCACGCCGCCCGGTCGTCCAACGCGGACTGGGTGATCAGGCCGTCGTCGCCGAACGCCTTGTCCCACCGGCCCTCGTCCCGGTCGCCGATCGCCGGGTCGACCTCTTCGACCGGCGTCGGCGGGGTCTCCCCGCCACCGGTGTAGCGGAGGGCGTTGGCGTAGTCGCCGGTGGTCACGGCGCGCTGCGCGGACGCGACCAGGCCGCCGTACTCCAGGACGACGCCCCGGTCGGTGCCGCGCTGCGGATACCACACCCGCAACGCGAGCGCGGACGCCGACGTCGGGAGCACGTCCCAGTCGAAACCGTCGATGACCTCGGACAACTCCTGGATGCGCTCGCCGATGGAGTCGCCGAGCTCGTACGTGCGGTCCCGCGTGACCCCGGTCGGTGTCGTGCCGGTCCAGCCCTTGGCGATGCCGAGCTGCCCGCCGTCCAGGCTCTGGGTGTACTCGATCAGCGACCACGCGATCTCCGCCTGGTCCTCGCTCTCGAAGGTCAGCGTGGCGCCGTCCCACAGAATGCGCCGGTTCAGGACCTCGGTGTAGTCCAGGCAGGTGACCTGCTTGGTGTGGGAGTCCTCGGTGATGTCGCGCTGGGTGTCGCCCACCCGCAGCCGGTCCAGGATCCGCGTCTGCCCCGAGCTGTCGGTCCACAGGACGTGCACGTCCGTGGTCAACTCCTGCACGAACTCCGACTCCGGATGGCGGCCGTCCTGGACGAAGCTGAGTTCGGAGGCGTCGGTGAGCTTGGCCACGTACCGGCGGTTCGTCGCCGTCGTCAGCCCCCGCGTGTGCCCACCCGACGCCGGGCCCGCCACGAGCTGCCACCGCACCCTGGGCCGCGGCGGCAGGCCGATACCCGTGTCCGCCGTCCCCGACGCCGACAGCGTCAGCAGCCCGCCCAGCGTCCCGGACCCGCCCACCGACGGGGAACCGGTGCCCGTGACCGCCAGCACCCCCGCCAGCGTCGCGGACCCGTCCACGGCGGGCGCACCCGAGGCGCCCATGCCCAGCGCCCCGGAGATCGTCGCCGACCCCGAATGCTCCTCGGTCGCAGGGCCCGGCCAGTCGCTGTCGTTGACCTCGATATTGTCGATCCACCCGGTCCAGGTGGACGGCAAGCCGTTGAGGTAGGCGCCGATCTCGACGCGGTCGCAGTTGACGCCGACACCGTTGGCCGTGGTGGTGCTGATCGTCTCCGTCGCCGTCGCCGAATCCGCGCCGTTGTACAGGCGGACCTCGATCGTCGCCGACGTCGCCACGAACACGATGTGCCACTCGATGCGGCACCACTGCCCCGTCGGCACCGTGCCCGTGGTGGCGATCTCGGGCCCGTTGCCCGCGTCGGAGACCAGGAGCGTGCCGTCGGTCTGGTAGATCAGCCGCGCCGCCTGCGACCCGCCCACCAGGAACCTGACCAGGCCGAGCCGGTTGTCGGCCGGGTGCGCGGCCGACCACAGGTACAGCCGGCCCCACATCTCCCCGACGGTGCCGACACTGGACGAGGTCCACACCACCTGGTGCGGGGTGGTGGCGGCGGCCACGGCCACCTTGTAGGCGCGCGGCCCGTAGGCGTGCTCGTCATCGAAGGTGATGTTCGGGGTGCCGACGACCGTGTCGAACGCGTCCCCGCTCGCGCCACCCGAGTTGAGCGCGGTGACGGTGGCGTCCTCGACCCCGCCGTCGGCGTTGTTGACGAGCTGCATGGCCCGCCTTAGATCGTCTGGTCGAGGTCGCCCGCGGCGATCGTGTACGTCCCGGACGTCGCGAACTGCTGCGGCGCGGACAGGGCGCCGCCGCCGCGGAACGTGCCACCGCTGGACGCCGACCAGCCGCCCACGTGCGTGACCGTCGTACCGGACGGCACCTGGAACTGAAGCTGATTCGTGTTGCTCTTGACTCCGCCGGACGCGGCGCCCCACGTGACCGCGACCCGCTCGTACGACCCGCCCGTCACCTCATCCGCACCCGTCGTGCCCGGGTCATCGGTGTGCAACGACACGTGAGTGATCGCCTGCGACCCGCCGGACTCATCCGTCAACTCCAGCATCGCGTTCTTCACCGCGTCGGTGTAACCCATCGGCCCCCCTTTACGGACGCAGCCAGCAGATTTCCATGCGCGAGCCGCCCTGGAAGCTGGCATCCAGGGCCAGCGACCCCCCGCTGGACTGCCACACCACGGCCTCCACGTACGACCCCGCGTTCAGACGCATCAGGCGAGTGACGCTCTGCACGAGCGTGACCGTCCCCGAACCCGCGAGCTGACGGTCACCCGCCAGGGAGAACGAGCCGTCAGACCGCACCGACAACTCGCGGATCCCGTTGGGGTCGCCCGTCCACACCGCCGTCGCCGACACCAGGTAGACGCCGCTGATCGGCGCGACGTACCTGCTGTTGCTGGAGGAGTTGCTGTGGCCGCCGTGGGTGTCCTCGGCCTCACTCCCGAAAGCGACCGCGGTGTGCGTGCTGTTGGGGATCGACTGGTTGGACAGCGCGTTCAGCCGCGCGGTCGGCGGGTTCTGCGTGCCCAGCGTCTGCCACGCCGACCCCGTCCAGAACTCATGCAGGTCCTGGTCCGTCCGGTGGATGATCTCCCCCGTCACCGGGTTCAGGGGACGCTCCTCATTCGACCCGACCCACCGGGGCCGGCCCATCAGCGGAGTCGCGTTCACCCTGGTGTCGGTGATGTCGGCGTCGGTGATGCTCGTGTGCGACGAGGTCACCGTCACCGTCGCCAGCGAGATCGCCGAGTCCGGCACGTCCGGCGGACCCGACCCGTCGGTGTCCTCCACCAGGACCGGCTCCCACTCGTACGTCGTCTCCGACCCGTTGTGCAGCGCGTCGCGGACCTGCGCCACCACCCGGTGCACCCGCGACCCGGACCCCGGCGCCGCCGGGATCACCAGGTTCTCCGTCGCCGTCGACTCGCACAGGTAGTAGCCCTGATCGGCGACGTCATCGCCCTCGATCACGCAGAACCCCGGCGAGACGTCCACGGAGAAGTTGGCGCCCGCCGCGCGCTGGCTGACCGTCAGGTCCCCGGACGTCGTGTTGCACACGCCCTCGTTGTGGAACAGCGCGCGAAGGAACCCACGCAGCACGATCCCCGAGTACTCGACCTCCGGGTCGCTCTCGTCGGCCTGCACCCAGATCGGTGTCCTGAGCGTCACACGCCACCCCTCACAGCCACTGCGACCTCCACTCGATGACCGCCGCCGCACCCGCCGAGGTCGCCGACGGCGCGTACCGGATCTGGTTGATCCCGGGCTCCAGCTGCCACCACGACGATGCCGCCCAGTCCAGGAACCCCAAGCGGTCCACCGCCGACGACGACCCGTTGATCGTCAGCGACGCGGTACGGTCCCTGGTGTTGACCTCCACGTAGTCGCCCTGCGCCAGCACCAGCCCGCCCGCGAACGTGATCTCCTCACCCGTGGTCTCGTTGCGCAGCGACGGGTCCGTGCACGGCCCGTACAGCCGCGCCGTGAAATGCGCCGGGACCGCGCCCACGTTGCTGACCGTGGCCGCGCCCGACGCCTGCGTCGCCGCCAGCGCCACCGGCAGAGAAAACGGCAGGCTCAGTCCGGTCGTCGCATCGACGTCGGCGTTCACCGTCGCCGACGACAGCGCGTCGGCCTCCCACACCCCGTCCGGGCACCGCCACTGCACCTGCACCCGCCGCCCGTCCCGCAGCGGCAGGTCCACGCCCAGCGGCGCCGAGAACTGGTCCGACCGCAACCCGAGCCTGCGGGCCTGCGACCAGCCGGTGTCCTCCACCACCAGGTACGGCCGCACCCGCGGGTGCAGGTAACGGGCGATGTCGTCCTCGAACGTGCGCGCCGCCTCGGTCACCAGTAGTTCGATCGAGCACGCACGCGACCCGAACAGCGCCGTGGTGTCCCGCTCCCCGTCGTCGTCGGTGCGGGCCTCGGTCACGGCGCGCACCTCCGGCATCGGCGCGTCCAAAGACTGCAGGTAGATGCCGTCGTCCTGGCGGGGCAGCAGCACCAGCTCACGCGACCCGTTGACGAGTTTCACGGAGGTGAGCATCAGGCCAGACCCGCCGCGCGCAGCCGGAACTCGATCTGCTGCATCACCATGTCCACATCAGCCCGGTCCTCGACGATCACCTTCTCGATCACCACCAGCGGCCCCGGACGCCCACCGGGCGCACCGCCGGCCAGCGCGTCGAACTGCGCCGACGTCAGCACGGGCTCGGGGCTGCCCGTGGCGTTGTAGGCCAGGCTCAGGCCCCGTGGCAGGTATCCGCCGTCGTCGAACTTCAGCCCGTAGCGAGTGCTGAAGAGGCCGTTGGAGGTGCCGCGCGCCGCCGGGCCGACCACGACACCACGACTGCCCCTCGATTCGACGTTGACCTTGCCCGCCAGCGTCCCCGCCATATGGCCCACGCCCGCATGGGTGACGCCGACCGTGAACCCCGAGCGGGCGCCGCGGACGAACCCGGCCGGTCCGCGGGGGCCGGTGAAGCCGTGCGTGGTGAACAGGCGACTGTAGGGGTTGCGGCCCTTGATGACGTTGACCAGTGCGGACATGAACCCGGAGCAGTCGTACCCTCCCGGGCCGACGCCGCCCCACACGTAGGGCTTGCCCGCCTGGGCGCGGGCGAACTGGACCGCCCTGCCGATACCGGGACCACCGAACGAGTCGATCTTGGACTTGATCCACTTAAGTACGGTGTCCTTGATCCACGCGGGGACGGCGTTGACGACGTCCCGCCAGATGCCCGACCCGGGCACCTTGGTGAGGATCTTGTCGAGCAGGCCCTTGGCGGCCTTGCCGACGTTGCCGATCGTGAAGTCCTTCACGCCCCTCACGAAGTCGCCGATGATCCCGCCGAACGCGAACCGCCCCGCGAAGCCGGGTACGATGCCGCCGCGGGCGAAAGCGAGACCTTCGCCGCCCATGGCGTCCGGGCCGGTCAGCCACCGCCGGACACCCTCCACGCCGGAGCGACGCGCGACGTCGTTGGCCTTGAGGATGAAGCCGGACCCGACCGCGCGGGTGAACTCCGGTCTCATCACCGCCTCGCCCGGCGACACGGCGGCGATGAGGGAGTCCACGCCCGGCGCGTACCCGGGCAGGATGCCGCCCTTGGCCAGCCTGGGGATCTTGCCGATGCCGCCGACCCCGGCGAACTTGGCCAGCCTGTTCACCAGGGCCGCGATGCCGTTGTTGTAGATGTCGATCACGAAGTTGACCGGCGCCTTCGCGACGTTCTTCAGCTTGTCCCACTGCGTCTTGATCGCGGAGACCGCCGACTTGAAAGCGCCGCCGAGCGTGCCGACAGCGGACTTCAGCTTGTCGAACGCGGGCTTGATGCCCCGGTTCCACACGAAGGTGATCGCGGTGCTGATCGCGCTCCACACCGGCTTGATCACGTTGTTCAGCAGCCAGCGGAACACCGGCCCGAGGACGTTCGAGACGAACGCCTTGATCAGGTTGAAGATCGGCTTGATGACGCCCCATGCGATCTTGATCTGTGTGGCGATGCCGATCCACGCGACCTGCACGATCGTCCGCAGCACGACGAACGCGACGCCCAGCACGACCTTCAGCACCGTCGCGATCACGTTGAAAATCGGCTTGATGACCGCCCACGCCCCGGAGATGACGGCCTTGATCCCGTTCCAGGCGGGCACCAGGATCGTCTGCCACAGCCACACCACCGCCGCCGCGATTCCGCGCAGCGCCGGGCCGATGGCGTTCTGCCACAACCAGGTGAACAGCGGGCCGATCGTCCGCGCCACCCACTGCACGACGCTGACCATCGTGCGGAACACGGGAATCAGCAGGCCCACGACGAACGTCCAGTACTGCACCAGGGCCTGGATCAGCACCCGCACGACCGGCACCAGGTAGCCGATCAGCACCGCCGCGAGCTGCGTCACCGCCGGGACCACCGGCAAGATCGTCAGGACGAGCTCGGAGAACAGCGGCAGCAACGGCAGCAGCTCGGGCAGCAGCGACGCCACCGCGACCACGATCTGCTGCAGGCTCGGCAGGCTCGCCGTCAGCGCCGCCACCAGCGCCCCGCCGATCTGCTGCGCCGTCGCCGCGATCGCCGCAATGATCGGCCGCAGGATCGGCATCAGCCCCGACGCCAGCGACACGATCATCGCCGACAGCGGCGCCAAGATCGGCGTCAGCGACCCGAGCACCTGCCCTAGCGCGCCGACCAGCAGCGACAGCAGCGGCGTCAGCGCGCGCACGACCGGCGCCAGCGCGGAGATCAGCGCGGCGGCCAGCGACCCCACGATCGGCACGATCGGCGCCAGCGCCGCGCCGAGCTGGTTCATCGTGGCGAAGAAGGACCGCAGCGCCGCCTGCGCCTGCGCGGTCTTCAGGAAAGCGTTGAGCTGCGCGACCGCCTGACCGAGGAACCCCAGCAGCCCGCCGCCCTGCGACGACGCCGCCTGAATGATCGAGTTCAGGATGCCGCCGATATTCAGCAGCAGCCCGCCGAGCATCTTCACCACGCCCAGCGCGCCCTCCAAGGCGCGCTGCACGCCCCCGCTGGCAGCGAACCTTTGCATCCACTCGCCGAAGCGCGCACCGACTTGGCCGGCGCCCTGCGCGAGACGCGTCAGCGTCCCCACGCCCTGCACCGCCATGTCCCGGAACCCCGCCAGAACCGGGTTCAGCGCCGGGCGCAAACCCGCGATCGCCTTGCGCGTGCCCGCGAAGACGCTCGTGAGCGCCGACGCGGTACGGCCCTCACGCGCGAACCGCAGCGCGCCCGCCGCAGCCAGCCCGTACTCCCGAGCCACCCCCCGCACGCCGTTGCGCAAAGGGCCGGCCAGCACGGCCGCGGTCGCCTTGAGCTGGCCCTGCAGCGGGGCGAAGAACGCCTGCTGGGCGGCGTTGCGGACGCCCAGCAGGGTCGGGCGCAAAGCACGCAGCTCCCGCGCGACCGTCTTGGCCGCCGGAGCGAGCCCCCTCAGCGACTCCTCGAACTTCTCGGCGTCGTCGCCCATGGCGGCCTTGAACGCGTCGCCGACACCGGACAGGGCGAGCTTGAGCACTCCGAACGCCGCGCCCGCGACCGCCACCGCCGCGGGGATCCCCGCCAGCAGCCCGGCCAGCGGCGCCAGCTCGGCCGCCAGCGCGGCGACCTGATGCAGCGCCAGACCGATGCCCGCGCCGATGGAGGCGAGCTTGGCGCCCGCCTTGAACGCAGCGCCGATCGACTTGGCGACCCGGCTGAACGCCGTGTCGGTGTCGCGGCCCATCCGGGAGGACGTCCGATTGAACCGGTCGACGCTCTCCTCGGTCTCCTCCACCTCGCGGCGCACCCGGCGCATCACGCGGGAGACACGATCCTGGCCGATCAGGTTGAGCAGGACGGAACGGGCCACGTCACCCCCCTGGCTCAGATGTCATCGGGCAGGTCAATGCGGATCCGGGCCGCGGGCGGCCTGGGCTCTTTCGGCTTGCCGCGCTTGCCCCCCGAGCGCTGCCAGTTCGCCACCGCCAGGCCGTGCAGGACGCCGTGCAACTGCGCACCCAGCGGCGTCCACGTCGCCACCCGCTCGCCGAACATCGCCTGCTTGGTGTGCGAATCCAGGGGCAGGTGCGACACCAGCACATGCAGGCGGCGCAGGCTCATCCGCCCCGCCCAGAACGCGGGGAGCTGATCACCGTCGCGCGGATAGTGCCGCGCCAGGTCGGCCTCGACGTCCTCGCTGCACGCCAGGATCAGGCGGGCGAGGAGCTGGAGTTTCCCAGATTCGTCCCGCCGAAGTGCTGGCCGATCTGCTCGAACGCGTCCAGGAACTCCTCGTGGTCCAACTCCAGGTCCTCGATCTGCGCCACCGTCGGGTGGGGCTCGTCGATGTCCTGGCCGAGCGCGTCACGGCCCTTGGACGGCGGCCAGATCGCGTCCAGGCATCCGGCGACGTCACCGCGCGCCATGGCCCGCATGAACTTGAACCGCTTGAACTTGCGCGGCAGCTCCACGGTGAGAGCGTCCTCACCGTCCCCGAAGGTGATCGTGCGGGGCTTGCTGTCGCCTTCGGCCGCTGCCGCGCGTGCGGCGGTCGCCTTGCTGCTCATCGCACCTCTATCTCTCTGGCGATCTCACGCAGGACACGATCGCCCGCCTCCACCACACCGTCCTCGTACGGCCTGATGGCCCTGTAGAAGAACGGGCGGGCCTCCTGCGTCACCCACGTGTTCTCGTCGCCGTACACCGGGTGCCGCCACCGGTCGAACGGTTTGATGCCCTCCATGTAGGCGGGCAGGTTGCGCTGCCCCTCGGGCATACGCCTGGGGTTGATCCACACGCGCACGCCCGGCCGGGACCCGGATGTCTTCACCTGGAGCTGGGTGGCGCGGGCGATGCTGCGGCGCAGCGACGCCCGGCCCCGCCGCGCGTTGTCCCCCCGCGACGGGGTGGCCAGCACCGCCGCCCGCACCGCCGGGACCATCGGGCGCGCCGCCCGCCGCAGCTCACGCCGCAGCCGCTTGGCGATCTCCTTGCCGTCCTCCATCTCCCGCAGCCGCCGTGACAGGTCCCGGAACTGCTGTCCCTGCTGGATGCGGAACTGAAGGTCGCGGGCCATCAGGACGGGATCGCGAGGTCTTCGACCGGCTCGTCGGTGATGTAGAAGGAGATCGTGATGGTGGCCGGGTCGTCGTCCACCGATCGGTTCTTGCCCAGGCTGCCGACCCGCGCCGGGAACACGTCCATCGTCCGGCCGGCGATGTCCCCGCCGTCCATGATGACCATGTACCCGTTGTCGCCGCGGGAGATGACGTCGCGCACGTCCGTGCCGCCCAGGTCGGCGTACATGGTGATCGAGGAGTCCTCGGCCGAGGTCGACCCGGGGATGCTGCCGGTGAACGTGGAGCCCAGGTCCGGGGTCTCCACGCTGGCCGACTCCACGACCCAGCCCTCGATCTCCTGGATCTCGTTGGACAGGTCCGTGCCCGCGTCCAACTCCTCGCGGGTCGGCGCGGAAAGGCTGGAGATGGACTCCACCCACAGGAACTTGGTGACGCCCTTGTTGATGTACCGCGTGGACGCGGAGATGCTGCTGGCGGCCATCAGCCGTCCTCCTGCTGCTTCTTGGTGGCCTTGCGCCGACGCGGCGCCGGAGACGACGAAGCCCCGGGCTCGGCCGGGGCCTCTTGGTTGGTGCCGCTGTGCGGCGGCGGATCGGTGGGCGGGGGTCCGGGCGGCGGGGCGACCTCCCACCCGGCCATGGCGCGCTGTCCCACACCGCGCGGGCGCACGTGGATGAGGCGGCCCGGCAGACGCGGATGCCGCATCGCCACCCGCTCGGCGCCGTCGGCACCGACCACGGGGATCACGGTGGTCCCGGACTCTGCAATGACGGTGACCGCCTGCGCGGTGACCTGGACACTGGAGACCTCGGCGAGGTCGGCGCCCAGCGAGCGGCACAGCGCCTGCACCTCGGCACGGCTGATCGTGGCGCGCATCAGCTCGTCGCCGTCGCGCCCACGACGGCGATGTCGTAGCTCACCGACGACCCCGACGAGGAGTTGGCGACCTTCAGCAGGTCCGCCGAGCTGGCCGTCACCCCCCACGGGTTCGCCGACGTCGCCGCGACCAGGAACACCGCGCCCGGCCTGAGGGTGACCGTGCCCGCGTCGCCCAGCAGCGTGTCCCACGCGTTCTCCGCCGCCGCGCCCAGCACGACATCGTTGGTGTTGGAGGCAGCCGCCTTGACGTACAAGACCTTGACGGTCGCCAGCGTGATCGTCCCGCCGAACACGTCGGTCAGCGACCCTGCAAGGTCCAGCTCCTCCGAATCCGACGCCGCGATGGTCCGCCGATCCGACCAGATCTTGTCCGCCTTACCCGCCCCCGTACCCGAGGCCAGGTCGAGCTGCTGGGAGATGTTCACCCGCGAACTCGGCGCGCCGAAATCGGCCGTGCCGGTCAGGACCGCGGCCAGCTCCACAGAGACACGGCTGGTCAAAGCCATGAGTTTCGCCCTTCGAGAGAAATGTTCAGCTAGCGAACGCGTCCACGTGGATCACGAACCGGATGTCGGCGATCGCGCCTTCGTCGGTCTGCCACGGCGTGTAGGTCTCGGCCGACAGCCGCGTTTGCATCACCACGCCGCCCAGCGTCGGATTCAGCGCCAGATAGTCCGCCACGGCCTGCAACAGCTCGTACACCCGGTCCCGGACCGCCTTGGCATCGGTGTCACCCGAGAACGTCGACGCCAGGCAGGAGATGTCGTAGGACTCCCGGTCCGGTTCCCGCGCCAACTGCTCGCGGGTGCGGGTCGACTCCACACCCGGCTCACCGGCAACGCCGCTGAACCCGATGCAGATCACATCGACCTCGGTGGTGATCGGCTGGCCGTCGGAGATCTGCACGTCCGGGACCGCCGCGGTCAGGCCCGACACCAGCGCGTCCAGCGCCGCCGGGACCGTGGAGACGGTTGTCATGCGGCACGATCCGGCTCAAGCACCGGCCACGCCTCGGTCAGCCAGCCGATCGCTTCTGTCCACGTGGCGAAGCACCGCCGCTTTCCCCAGCAGGCACCGTCCGGGCACCACTCGTAGACGCCCCATGGCCGCTCAGGGACGACCGACCACTCGGGACGGTCCTTCCTGATGCGCCAGTTCGTCATCACGCCACCCCCGGAACCGGGTCGCCCAGCAGCTCCAGCGCGCGCCGCGGCACCGAGAACGTCGACCCGCCCGCGGACGCCGTGACCAGCTCGGTCTCACCCAGTTGCGGTCGGCCGCCGCCGACGCCCCGCTGCGTCTCCCACATGTGCTTGATGATGATCAGCGCCGCGCGGGAGATGTTCGCCGCCACCGACGACCTCCCCGCCACGTACTCGACGTCGATGTTGCCGACGCCGTACCGCCAGCAGTACGGCACGCCGGACAGGACCCGGCGCAGGATCCCCGCCTCGGCGTCCAGCCAGTAGCCGCCAGCGTCCACCTCGGTGCCGGACTCGGTCACGGACGTGACCGACAGGACCGGGGCGTGTGACAACGTCAGCGACTCCCGGCCGCCGTCGAAGGTCTCGGTGTGGGTGGTGCGGACCACGGCGCCGACGTGGTTCTCGATGACCTCGGTCGCCGCCAGCACGAACCCGCGCAGCTCCTCGTCGTCGGTGGTGCGGGCCAGCGGGATGTTCAGGTGCCGTTTGGTGTCGGCCAGGCTCACCAACTGCCGCGGGTCGGCGGCCAGCACCTCGAACACGTCGCTGTAGGCGAACACCGGGTCCGTCGTGACCAGCCGCCACACGTGCCGCCCGGCCTGCGTCGTGGTGTAGTCCACGACCACCTTGCCGGTCTCGGCGGGCGGCAGACTCACCGACGGCGTTGCAGTCGTCCCGTCGGGCAGCGTGATCGTCAACGTCGCCGTGGCCGGGTCGGCCAGGGTCCCGCCGGCGTCGCGGACGTCCACCGCCACCCGGTAGACGCCCCCAAGGTCGATCACGCCTCAGCCGCTCCTGCGCGGGCTACGCGGCCTGCTCGCGGCCTTCGACCTGACGGACTTCGCCTCGGCCTCCGGCTTGGGCTCGGCACGTTCCTGCACGTCCTCGGCGGGCGGGACGGCCTTCTCGACGGGCCGCTCGGCGACCGGATCGGCCATGCCCGCCGCGCACAGGTCCGCGGCCTCGGCGTCGGGCAGGTCGACGACCTCACCGCGCGGCGGCCACGGGACCCCGTCGCGGGTACCGGACAGTTCGACCTTGAGCCTGATCTTCATCCCGTCGCCTCTCAGGAGTGGCTGACCGGCTTGAACCGGGGCGCGCCGAGGATGAACGTCGCGGAGTACACCCCGCCCGTGGACGGGGACCCCGTCACGGTGGACACCGCCCGCACGTACCGCTTGGTTGGTCGCACCTCGACCATCGTCACCGCCTCGTCGGCGTCGTCGGCCAGGGTCGGCAGCGTGCCGCGCACGTTCCCCGCGGCGACGGCGGCCCAGCCGGTGGAGCCGTCCGCCGACTCCTGCACGGTGATGGCGTGGTCCCCGTCGGTGACGGTCCCGGCGTCGACGACCAGCACCACATCCTGCATGCCGCCGTTCTGCACGGTGTCGACCGCGGACCCGTTCGCCGTAGCCGTACGCGCGGCCGGGCCGAGCGACCGCACGACGACGACGTCGTCATAGGTGGGCATCTCTTCCCCTTCTGCTGGAACGGCCGGGCGGGCCCCCTCGCGTGAAACCCGCCCGGCCGCGTTCTGGTGAGACCGAGCCGCAGGACCCTAACTGGCGTTCCCGATGAAGTACTTCACCGCGCCGGTGAGGTCGACCAGCGCCGAGTCCGCACGCATCAGGGCCCTGAAGGAGACCAGGTCGGACCCGAATGCGTAGTCGTCGCTGCGCTCGAACCTGATCCCTCCGGCGAGCCGGACGAAGTACTGCGAGAAATCCCCGAACAGCACCGACTTGGCGCTGTTGGCGACCGCCGGGACGTTCGGGTCGGTCAAGACCGGCTTGCCCAGGATGGTGTCCGGGGCGCCGGCGACGAGCGACGGCTGCCACAGGTACTGGCCGTTCTCGTCCTTGAGCTTGCGGACCTCACCCGCCGTCGCGTCCTTCATCAGCCACCGGCAGGCGGTACTCATCCGGTACGGCGCGATCACCGAGTAGAACAGGTCGATGAGATCGTCCGCGGTGAACCCACCGGCCGGTGTCGCGCTGGCCGCGCCGGTCTTGCCGAGGGTCGCGTCGGTCACCACGCCGCGCGGCTGCGAGGACCCGGTGCCGGTGACGGCGTGCGCGCCGAACGCGTTGCCCAGCGCCCGCCCGGCCTGCATGGCCAGGTAGCCCTCCAGGTCCACGCCGGTGTCGGTCAGCAGCTCCCGGGACACCTGGATCATGGTTCCGTACTTGTAGGCGCCCAGGGTGACCTGCCCGAACGCGGGGTCCGACTCGGAGATCGAGCCCGCCTCGGTGACGATCGCCGCGCTGGAATGCGACGTGGTCTTGGGAACCTGAATGGACTCGCCCGAGGCGGTGTTCAGGATCGTCGCGCCGGACTGCATGATGGCGCTGGTCTCGATCAGATGCGCGACAAGCCGGTCGTAGAAGCTGGTCGGGACCGTGTTGGCGCCCGCGCTGGCCGACAGCTTGGACAGGTCACGGAAGTTCACCGGGCCGGTCGGCTTGACCTCGTAGGCGCGCGGGCCCTCGCCGCGCAGGAACGCCCGCAGTTCCTCGTCGGTGTGCTGCCGCTGCTGCACGCCGGGCTCGGCGGGCTTACCCGCCACCCGCTCGAACGCCTCGTCGGCGGCCTTGGCGCGCTCCTCGACCTCCAACGCCGACTTGATGCGCTTGTCCAGGGCGTCCAGTTCGCCGTTCAGGCCGTCCCAGGTGCCCTGCTCCTCCGCGGTGAACGCGCGGTTCTCCTCGGCTGCGCGGTCGGCCAGCTCCTTCGCCTGCTCCCAGACGTTGGCACGCCGGTCCCGCAGCCTCTTGACGATCTCGCTCACGGCGAGACCTCCCCTCAAGGTCGTTCGCTTGCATGGCTGCGAGGTGCTGGATGGCTACCCCGACCCGCTGTCACCCGGCGGGCTCGACAAATCCGCTTGTCCCCGGGCCTGCGCTACCGCAGGGCAGGGCGACCACCGGTGGCTGATGCCTGCCAGTGGCCCCTGGAATAGACCCTGGACTTACGCCCAGGGGTCGGACCGGCGGGCCAGCAGCGCCGCCGCCGCGGCCGGCCCGAACGTGCGCTTCTCCTTCTTGACCGGCTTACCGGACCTGTCGGTGCGCACGAAGAACTTGCGCAGCTCGTCGGCCTCGGCGAGCTTGCGGACCTCTTCCACATCGGCGCCCACGTGCGCCGCCAGCGACCGCATCGACGCCGAGGTGTCGGTGTAGGCCGGGGTGTTCACCGGCGCCACGTCGATGAGCTGAACGCTGTGCAGGCGGCGCGTCGGGAACCCCTGGTCGTTTACGCCCCACTCGTCGCCCTCGGGCATCACCCGGAACGCGAACGAGCTCTTGCGGACGTCGCCGCGCGCCACCAGCTCCACGATGTCGGCTCGCGAGGACGGCGGATCCACGTCGTAGGTCAGGCCCGTGTCGTCCACCGACAGATGAAGCGTCCCGCCGCCGGTGCTGCCCAGCAGCATGTTGTCGTCGTGGTTGTACCGGGCGATCACGTCCGGCCAGCCGTCCCCGCGGCTCTTGTTGAACGCGCTGCGCTCCACGACCTCGACGAACCCGCCCAGGTTCTGCGAGTAGCGGTTGAAAATGGCGGCGTACCCGCCGATGCGGCGGCGCTCACCATCCGCCCGCACCTCCACTGGCACCGCGGTGAACCGGCGCTCCAGCTCGATCGTCACTGTCCTGTCCTTCCGGTCACACGTAGCGGCACCACGGCGCCCTCCCCATTGCCATCCCCGGCCGCCGGCGACGGCTCCGCCCCGGCCTTCAGCGGCTCGTAACCGGCGCCCTGGCCGTCGGGCAGCGGCGCCATGTCCTCCAGCGCCCGGATCTCATCGCGCGACAGCACGCCGATCTCCCGCGCCGTCTTGTAGTTCGCCCACCGCGTGCTGGAGTCCGCGCGGATCAGCGCATCGGCGTTGAACCGCACGTACTGCGAGGACGGCAGCAGCCGATTAAACGCCGACTCCAGCTTGGTCAGCCACGGCAGCAGCGTGAACTGCAAGAACTGAATCGCCTGCATCTCGGTGTTGGCGTAGGTCATGCTCGCGCCGGACTCGCCGCCGAGCATCTCCGGCGGAATGCCGTACACGTTCGCGATCTGCGTCGCCGACAGCCGCATCGTCTCCACGAACTTCGCCTCATTCGGAGACACCGAGATCGGCTCGAACTCCCAATCCCGGCCGTACACGATCGGCTGACGCGACCGGATCGCCGACGTCAGCCGCGCCTTGATGACGTTGGCGTCCTTCTGATCCACCGTCTGCTCGGTGTTGCGGAACGTGGCTGGCGGCACCCCGCCCGCGGCGAACCAGTCCTGGCTGAACTGCTGCGCCGCAAGGCCCGTCGACACCGTCGCCGCGAACGCCTGCAACGGCGACAGGCCCCACACCCGGCCCGGCAGCGTGAACCACGGGATGTGGACGATGTCCTCGGCCGGGACGACGCGGCCCTGCCAATACCAGATCGGGTCGGTGAACGACCCGGGACCGAACATCTGATCGTCCTGGACGTGCACCTCGTCCGGGTTCAGCCACTCCACCATCGTCGGGAACTCGAAGTCGTCCCGCGCCGTGACTAGCCCGACCGCGTTACCCCGGTACACCATGGACGTCACCGCGCGGAACAGCCAGTCGTACAAGGTCCCCTGCACGCTGGGATTCCAGAACAGGTCCGGGACACGCTCCAGCTTGACCCTGGCACTACCCGACCGCCGGTAGGTCTGCAACGGCAGCGACGCCACCGACGACGCCAGCAGCCGGCCCGCAGCGTACACGGGCGCAAGCTGAAGCGCCCGCTGCACGTCCACCTGCGCGGGCGCCGCCGGACCACCCTGCTCCCACGGCACCGACGTAATAGCGCGCTGCTCGACGCGGCGCCGCCACGGCCACCTCACCACACGCTCCCCAACAGGTCGTATGCCGGTTGTGTCTCCAGCAGCCACGCCGCGCCCGTCGCCGACACGATCGGGGAGATATCCGCCGACTTGCGCCGCGACCACGTCCACAGGTCGTCACCCACGAACCGCTTCACCGCGCCCGCCAGCGCCGCCTCGTACTCCGGCCGCCCGTCATGGGTGATGCCGCGCGTCGCCACCAGCTTCTCCAGGTGCCCGCACGCCCGGCCCATGTCCTGCGCGGTGAACAACTCCACCCGGATCCCCAGCTCCTCCAGGCCCGGCAGCAGCGCCGACACCGCCCCGGCCGCGAACGCCGCGAACCTCGCCCCCGGATACCGGTCCGCCAGCTCCTTCACACGCCCCCCAGGGCCCTCCAACCACGCCGCGCCGGCCCGATAGTCCGCCAGCTCCAGATGAGGACGGCCCTCACGCAACACCGCCGCGCTGATACTGGCCGACGACAGGCCCGGCGAGCAGTCGATGAAGAAGCACGGCGTCCCCTCCGGCCGCTCAGGCAAGTCCACAAAGCACGCCGCCCAGTCCGCGGGCTCGATCGGCCGCTGCTCGTCCTCCGGCAGGTCAAACCAGCCCAGCCGCTCCCGCCCGAATTCGGCCACCGGCAGCGCCCGCCGCTCCGACCGCACATACTCGTAGGTGATCCGCCGCCCCAGCGCCGGATTCGCCAGCGGCCACAGCGACTCATCGTCCAGCGCACACCCCGGCTCGGCCCCCGCCGCGTGCGTGCAGTCACGGCCACGCTCGCACGGCGGGTCATCCCACCCGCCCGGCGCGCACCACTCCACCCAGATCAGCGACGGATCCCCGCCTTTGCGGCCGCGATCCCGCAGCGACCGCAGATAATCGCTCGACCCCAGCCCCGCCGACGACCCGTACACGATCTGCGGATCCTCACGCGCCGACAACGTCGGGATCAGCGCACCCATGCTCTCCGCGGACAAGAACAGCGCCTCGTCCATCACCAGGCGCTTACCGCCCAGGCCACGCCCGCCGCCCTTCGACCGGGCCAGGAACTCCAGCCGCGCACCGCTGTGCAGCTCGACGGCCTCCTCGCCGTTGGCGTAGGTGACCTTCTTCACCCGCCGCGACAAGTCCGCGCACCCGTCGATCAGCCGCACCACGTCCGCGAACGCGTCCCGCGCCGTCCGGAACAGGTGCGCCGTCCACACGATCCGGTCCGCGTCGAACAAGAACAAGTCCGCCAGCACCACCGGCAGGATGCAGCCTGAGGTCTTGCCGTTCTGCCGGCTTTGGACGACCGCGGCCTCCAACGCCACCCACCGGCCACCCGGCCCGTAGGACAGCATCGCGTCCACCGCAAGCCGCTGCTCGGCATCCAGCGTCCGCCCAGCCATCTCCGCCAGGTCGATCGCCTCGTCCCCGTACGACCCGGCCCGCTCCGGCACCCACAAATGCGCCGGCCGGACCAGCTCAGCCTCAGCCACCCGATGCCTTCCGCCGGCGCCGCTCCGCCAGCTCATCCAAGCGATCCGCCGCCTTCGGCGCGTCAGCGAGCGCGGCATCCATCACCGCGCGCAACTCCCTCGACAGCGACGCCTTCGCCGCCCCGGTGTCGAACTGCGACCCCATCAGGCCCGCCAGCACCACCGCCTGCTGCCCCAACGCCGTTTCCAGCCGGTCAGCGGCCTCCAGCTCGGCCCGCACCGCCTGCACGAGCGGGCTCGCCGCCGCATCACCCGGCTGCGGCGCAAGCTCAACAACCTCGGCCGATCCGGCCTTGCCTGGCTTGCCCGGCTTGCGATGCGCCCGCGAGCGGCACGTGCTGCCGCAGAACCGCGCGTTGGACCGCTTCGGCGTAAACGGCCGACCGCACGACTCACACTCACGCGTCACCGCGACCTCCCTAAACGTCGCACCGCAGCACAACGGAGAGAATTTTGAGTGCGAGATGGGTCCGCGCTGCCGAACGTGAAAAAACCGGGCTATTTCACCAGCGGCTTCGGAACCGGCTCGCCGCCTGCCGGAGCCTGTTGCGTTTCTTGGCCCCGGCGGACCTGTTGCAATGGGAGTGCGAGAATCCGCGGTAGCCGGTGCGGTCGTCGGTGTGGTCGAGGTCGAGTGACTGCCCGTGCTCCATGACCTGGCCGCACCTGGTGCACGGCTGGCCGTACGCCTGCGATAGTAGCCGTCTGCGTAGGCGCTGGTGCGTGGTGCCGTAGCCGCGGACGGTGCTGCTGGCCTTGGCCATGGTCGGGTTCACCTCCGCGTGAATGGTCCGGTGTTGGCCATCCGCGGCCGATATGCCGCGATCTTGTGGGTGGTGGCGGACACTGGGGTGCATGGCGATGCCTCGTGACCCTGGTGACCCGATCCAGTACCCGTCCTACGCGGTCCCGCCGCCGATGCCGTCGCAGGCGCGTAAGCGCATCACGGGGGGCGCGCACACGGTGCACCTGGTGTTGACGGTGTGCACGTGCGGGGCGTGGGGTGTGGTGTGGTTTCTGCACTGGCTGTTCACCAGGTCGAAGACCACGTACCGGTGAGGTTGTGCCGCGTCCCGGGCGGGGCTGTGCGGCCGTGGCGTGCCGTCGTGCGCGAGGTGCGGGGGCGCATGACGGGAGGCGGCCGGTAGCGGCCCGCCCGGGGCGCGGGCCCGAGAGAGGGGGCCTGTACAGCAGTGAGCCCCGCTTTGGCGGGGCCCGGGGGCTCAGCCCCGTGCGGGGCTGAGGTGACACGTCACCTAGTTATCACGGTCGATCTTCGCCCGAGGTCGCGGGGTCTGTCAATCTGCTGCGGTCGTATGTTGCCTGTCTGCGCGCGTATGACGTGTCGGCGGCGTCCCAGGAGTAGCGGACGGGGTTGCGTCCTGTGCGCGGCCAGGTGTCCTCGGATGCCCAGCGGTAGACGGTGGCGAGTGGGATGCGGTAGAAGCGGGCGATCTCACGGGCGGTGGCGTGGGTGGGGAGCGTCATCACCAGCCCATCTCCAGGATGAGCCACAGCAGCATCGCCGCCGGGAACAGCACGACCAGCGCGAAGGTCGCCCAGTACAGGAACGCCAGCTTGCGGCGCGAGATCGGGCGGCCGTGCTCGTCCACAATCATGACGGCAGTCCGATCCCGTGATGCGCGGCGACGACTTCGACGGTGCGGCACGGCCAGTCGGGGCGCTCGGACTCGTAGCCGTCGAAGTCGTCGCCTGCGCATTCGTGCCGCTCGTCCTCGGCGTGCAGGTCGAGGATGGCGCGGGTGAGCGGGTCGCTGATCTCGGCCAGGGCACGGCGTGCGGCCTCTAGGCGCTGCTCGCGCTCGGCCTGACGCTTGCGGCTCTGGGCAGCGTCGCGTTCGGCCTGCTCGCGTTCCTCGGCGGTGGGTTCGATGGCGCCAGCGTCCAGCAGCACCTCACGCGGGACGGGCACGAACCCTGAACGCATCACGCCGAACTCGATCGGCCTCACGACGCTTCCATCAGGCTGCGGATGGCACGCGCACGCTCTTCGACGCTGTAGCCGTCGGCGAAGATCTCGATCAGGCGTGGCAGCGCGTCGTAGGGATGGACGGCGGTCTGCTCGATCTCGTAGACGACTCGCCCCGCTGCTCCGAGCGTCAGTGGAGTGCTGAGCGCCAGATCACGACTGGCGTGGAGCCAGGTGTACTCGTCCCGCCCTTTGCCATCTTCGCTCATCTGTCCGTCCTCCCTAGTCAAGAAGCCTGCGGGCGCAGGTATTCACGCCCGAACCTTCGCCACTGTGACGGCTCCATGGACAGGCCGCACGTCCCGTCGCAGTAGATCTCCGACTCGCGGGTGTCGTCCTCGGCCCGCACGGTCGCGTACAGCGTCCCGCCACACGCCTGGTCGTCCACCACGCCACGACAGGGGCCGATGGCGATCCTGCGGGCCCCTGAGGGTGCCACGAGGGCACGCGCGCGTCCCACCAGTCCCCGCATCACCGGAGGGCACTCCACGGCGGCGACGGGGTGTGCGGCGATCCAGTCGACGTGCGTGCCGAGCCACGCGGCGATCTCGCTCACCCGGTTGTCGGGCAGGCCGGCCAGTCCGCGCTCCTCGGCGACGTATCTCACCCACCATGCCAGGTCGTGGCGGATCTGGTCGCGGTGGTCGGCGACGGCGGGGTTGATCGGCAGGGGCTCGCTGCTGGATCCGGAGACGCGGTTGCCGTAGCGGGGTGAGGAGCCGTGGGCGAGGACGGTCTCAAGGTCGTTGTGGAGGTTGCCGAGGTCGTGGATGTCCTTGCGCAGCCGGGCGCGGCACCCGGCGCACAGCCTGAGGCTGGGCAGGGCGCGGGGCGCGTCGTCCTCACCGTGGTTGACGCACAGGTCGCTCAACGCCGGTTCCAGTCGCGCCGGTTCCAGTTCAGGTGGTCCCAGTTCTGCGCGGCCTGCCTGTTCGTTTCGGCGGCGCGCTCCCAGTTCTCCTTGGCGATCTTCCAATTGGCCTCGGCCCGCTTCCAGTTCTCTTCGGCGATCTTCCAGTCCTTGCGCGCCTGCCTGGCGAAGTGGATCGTGAAGCCGCTGGCGATGATGGAGATGAGCAGGATGGTGATCACCGTGCCTCCCTCGGGCAGATGTTGAAGCAGGTCCTGTTGTGCTTGGTGCACAGGCCGTCGTAGGTCAGGCCCCGGTAGCAGGGCAGGCGCAGCCGGTGCGAGCGGTGGACGCACAGCCGGTGGTAGCCGCCGTGGTAGGTGCGAAGGAGCCGGTGGATCACGGCGTCTCCTTGGCGGGCTGGTCGAGGGCGGCGAGCAGGGTCTTGGCCTGGGCGTGCGGGCATGGCGGGCTGAAGCCGTGGGCCTGGCAGAACCCGTTGTGGTCGAAGTGGCAGTCGTCGGGGTCCACCAGTTCGCGCAGCAGGTCCACGTAGGTCCGCTCGGGCATGTGCGCTCTCATCGCCGCGATCACCCGGTCGGCGGTGGCGTCGTCGACCTCGATGCAGTCCACCGGGTGCCGGCCGGGGACGGAGACGTGCAGGGTGACGTGGCGGCCGCCGTCCGGGGTGTCGGGGGCGGCCAGGACCAGCGCCAGCAGAGCGTCGGCCGCGTCCACGGGGATGTGGTGGTCCAGGGTGAGGTGCCCGTCCCCTCCGGGGTGGGTGACGCACAGGGTCACGTGACGGGTCTGGGGCGGGGTGGTCATCGGGCTTCTCCCTGCTTGCGGATCTCCTCGGTGAGTTCCTGGACGGCGCTGATCAGCGCGCCGAGCATGAACACGGTCGCGACGGCCATGCGTGCCTCGACGACCTGCGTGGGGCGCTCACCGCCGTCGATCGCGGACAGGTGGTCGTTGGCCTTGGCGACGTTGGCGTTGATGTTGTCGGCGTGCGTCATCGGGTCTCCTCGGTGTGCGGATCGCTGAGAGCGCCTGTGGGGGCCTGAGAGGCGCGGGGGGCACCTGGGACACTCTGGAGACGGCGGTCGCCCGGCAGCGGCGCGCTCGTGGCCGTCCCGGGGCTTCCGGCCCCTGAGGGCCGGGCGTAGTCGGGCCCGATCTGCTCGACGCACGCCCAGCAGCCCGGCCGGGTGCCGATCAGGCCGTGGGTGTCGTCGCGCCGGACGTGCGGGATCAGGACGCTGTGCGGACGCTCGCTCACCGGTCCTCCTTGATCGCGTCCAGCAGGGCGGCGAACTGGTCGCGGGTCGGGGGCAGCTCCGGCCTGGCCGGGTCGGCGGAGTCGGTGAGCACGACGTGCGTCGCCAGTCCGGACACATCGGCGCCCGCCTTCAGGCTCTTGTGCGCGAGTTCGGCGGCGGTGATCCACTCGGCGGGCAGGTCGTGCAGGTACACCTCGCCGTGGATCATCACGCCGGTACGGGACGCCGACAGCAGGCAGCTATTCAGCTCGGCGGCGGTCAGGTCGCGGTACCAGCGCACGACCGGGCCATCCATGATCGTGTGGGTGACGGTGACGACGGGCTCAGGCATCGGTGCTCTCTCCTCGGATCTTGGCGGCGGCTCGGCGCCACTCGGTGTTGGGCGGGGACGGCGGTCCCTTCGGCGCGATCGGCAGCGGCCGGGGGTGGGGCCACCATCCTTCGGCGTGCAGGTCCTCCACGAACCGGCGGGCGAAGGAGTCGGGGTCGGCCATGCCGGTGGCCCACGGGCGGATGCGGCGGGCGAGTTCGGCGGCGGCGCGGTCCATCTCGGCCTGCAAGGTCGGGTCACGGTCGGTCATGCCGGGGCGGGGTGCGGGGGTAGTCATGCCAACTCCAGCGAGGTCTGGTCGCCCTGCCGCTCGCCGCGGGCGAGGTGTTCGACGGCGGCGGCGCAGTAGTCCGGGCTCAGCTCGATACCGATCGCGGACCGGCCCGCGCGCCGGGCGGCCACGAGCATCCCGCCGCCGCCGACGAACGGGTCCAGGATCGTCCCGCCGGGTGGCGCGGCCTGTGCGCACAGGTCGAACACTTCGCGGGGCTTCTCGGTGATGTGCACCCGTTCCGAGCGGTGCGGCGAGGCGGCGTTGACGTGGCCGACCAAGCAGGGCGCGTAGTCGGGTTCCTTGCGGAGCGGGCCCGCTGACGCCCATACGCCGTATTCGGCCTGCTGCCAGAACCCGCCTTTGACGGGGCGGCAGCGGCCCAGGGGCTTGGTCCAGGGGATGATGCCGCGCCAGATCCAGCCGCCCGCTTGTACGGCGTCGGTGGTGGTGGGCAGTTGCCGCCAGTCGGTGAACACCACCAGCAGCGCCCCGGGCTTGGCGACGCGCAGGCACTCGGCCAGCCACAGCGAGCACCAGGCCAGGTATGAGCGCTGGTCGCGGTTGTCGCCGGTGAACGCCGGCCCGGCCAGTGCGGCGCCCGTGTGGACGTACTTGGTCGCGGTGTCCCGGGTGGTGCGGTCGCCGCGGAACAGGCCGCCGCTGCTGTAGGGCGGGTCGGCTATGACGGCGTCCGCGCAGGCGCCGGGCAGATCGCGCAGGATGGCGAGCGCGTCGCCCTGGTAGAGCGTTACGCCGTCGCGGTTGTAGTAGGGGGTCATTGGGCGGACCCCTTGACGGGTGTGGCTCATGCAGGCTCCTTACCGGGACGGCGGAACGCCCTCGCGGTGAGCTGTCGCAGCTCCTGCGAGCGGTCGGCGCCGGGCGGCAGGGCGGGGGCGGGTTCGCGGCGGCCGGACGCGACGGCTTCGCGCTGCTCGCGCAGGGCGGCCAGGTACACGGCCGTGTTCTCGTCGCCGGGCACGGGGACGTACTGGAAGTCGTACAGCCGCTCGGCCCGCACCCGCTTCACCTCGGCAGCGATCTCTGCGGGCGCCACGAACGGCTGCCGGGCGGCGATGGTGCGCACGGCCTCCCGGCAGTCGGCCAGCTCCAGGGCGCCGAGGATGTCGTGCCAGGCGTCGGGGGTGTACTCGTCGATCTGCTGCCCAGGGCAGCACGCCTTGACGTAGCGGGTGAGCAAGACGGCCTCTCGCGGCGTCACTGGGTCTCCTCGCGGGCTATGGCGCGTCGCATGGCGCGGTCGAACAATTCGTTGGTGGCCTGCTGGCGGCGGTCGATGGGGACGACGCTGGCGGCGGGCCGTATCGGTTTTTTCGCCGATTGGCGGATCCATTTCTGCCAGGCGTCGGGCCAGGATTTGCGGCGGGCGCCGGTGGATCGGAAATGGGAGATGAATTGTGCGGTCTCGTATTCGATGTCGACGGCCGTGCCGTAGGTGGCCACGGCCCAGCGGCGCATGGAATCGGTGGGCTTGAAATCGTCGGGGATCTCGGTGAGGCCGTCAGGCCGTGGGCGCGCCGCCGGGGGGTGGGTGCGCGTCTCGCGCGCGCGCGCGTTGGGGGCGGGGACGGTTCTGGACGGTTCATAGGACGGTTTGGCGGACGTGGATGACCGCCCGGGGCGGTCATCCACGTCCCCCCGCTCGGTCATGGGTGACCGGGCGGACGTGGATGACCACCCGTCAAGATCACTACGGGTGGTCATGACGAGGTCATAAACCACCGGGCGGCGGTCCGGAGGAAGGTGTTCGACAATGCGCTGGTCGCCTTTGCGGATGAGACCAAGCCGCTGCAGCTCGGCCAGGTCCCGCCGCACCTGACGCTCACTTTTCCGCGTATACCTGGCGAGCGTCGGCTGGCTCGGATAGGCATTACGCCCATCCGGCATCGCGTGATTAGCGATTCCGATAAGCGTGCTCACCATCGACGGGGGCACGTCGGGAGCCTCATTCAGCACCCAGGAGATCGCCTCAACGCTCACGCGGCACCCCCTCCCATGCCCGGCGCAGCCGCGCCCGAACGAGCAGCACCATCCGCTCGGCCATGGTGAGGCCCTCGGCCGGCGGCGTTTGCAGCCAGTCGATGACCTCACCCACCAGGCGCCCCGACAATTCACACGCCTCCGGGGTACTCGTCGGGCAGCGTCATGCCGGGGCGGCCGTTGGCCAGGTTGGTGGCGTGCATGGCGAGGATGCCGCGGAAGTCGGCTTCCTTGCCTTCGGTCTCGGCGCTGATCCAGTCGTCGGTCATGCTGCGGTGATCTCTTTCAGGTAGGGCTCGAAATGCTTGCGGGCCACGCCGGGCCTGATGCCGACGCGGATGGCGGCCTCCTCAATGGACGCGCCGGTCTGGCGGCACCACAGGTAGTCCTCCAGCCGGGCGGCGCGTCTGGTCTGCTCGCGCCGCCTGGGCTCCACCTGCGGGGACTGGGCGGCCAGGACGACGGCCAGCGCGTACAGGCGTTGCCGGTCCAGGCCCGACAGCAACTGCTCGACCATGCGGGCGTCGTCGTGGTGGACGGCGGTGACGAGGGCGGGGGCGACGGTGGCGGCCATCTGCGCGGCCAGCAGGTCGAGATCGTCGGGGCTCACCGGGGTCACCTGCGTGCCTGGCGGATCAGGATCTTCTTGCACGGTTTGCAGTAGGAGCCGTGCCCGTCGGCCCGGCGCCGGTCGGCGTAGAAGCCGGTCAAGGGCTTGACCTCGCCGCAGCGGCGGCACCGCTTGGCCGGTGTGGTCTGCGGGGGCGGCCCGGGGTCGGGCGTGGGTGGCGGGCCGGTGAGGCCGAGCGCTTGGAGGATGAGCGGCGCGTCCGGTCCGGCGAGGCGGTGCACGGCCCGTGTGGCAAGGTCGGCCTCGTCCCGCTCCACGTCCAGGTGTGCGCTGCCGAGGAGTGCTTCGGCGCGTGCTTCGGCGAGGGCGCCGATCCCGGCGGGGCGCCGGGCGTGGGTGTCGGCGGCGGCGATCTGTTCAGGCAGTGCCACGGGTCACCTCCGGCCATGCGACCTTGGCCAGGGCGTCACGGTGGGTCTTGGGCACCTCGACCAGCGGGTGGCCGAGGTGATCCAGGCCCATGAGGGCGAGCCAGCGCGCGTCGACCATGTTGTCGTCGCGGACGTCGCGGTCCTCCCGGCGGTACAGCGCCATGCGCATGTCGGCCTTGGTGGCGGTGCCCTTGCCGGTTGCGTACCGCTTGAGGGTGGTGGGTGGCACGATGGCGTGGTGCACGCCGCGGGCGGTCATCTCGTATACGACGAGCCACCACAGCCCGGCGGCCTCGTGGTGTCCGGCGCCAGCGGCGCGGGAGTAGGCGGGGCCCTCGATGACGGCGAGGTCGGTGGCGGGCGGAAGGATGCGGCGGAAGATCTCGGCGCGGATCGCTTGGAGCCGGGCGACGCCGGTCAGTCCCTTGGCCGGGACGATGACGTCCAGGGATCCGTCGGGCAGGGCCATGCCCGTCGCGGTGAGCGAGAGGTCCAGGCCGATCACTCGGGGTTGCATGCGGTCTCCAGGTCTTGGGCGAGGGCCATCAGGTCGGCTGCGCAGTCCTCCAGTTGGCGGGCGCGTCCCTGGGCGGTCAGCGCGATGTCGTGCCACAGGCCGGGGTTGTCGGTGCGGCCGGTGCCCAGGTGGTAGATGCGCTGCTGCTCTGCGGCCAGGGCGGTCCAGTGGGCGGCGGTGGCGCGTAGGAGGGCGGGCGTGATGGGCAGGGTGACCTGCTGCCGGGTGCGGGGTGTCACCGGTCCTCCTGTGCGGGGTCGGGCAGCCGGTGTGTCTGCCGGGTGAGGCGCTGGGCGAGGTCGAGCGCGGCGGCGTCGGGCCGGGTGGGTGCGGGCAGTGCGCCGGCGAGCATGTACAGGCCGGTGATGGGCCGGTCGAGGTCGGCGCGGGTGAGGCGGTCGAGGCGGATCACGGCGCCTCCAGGTCCAGGACGGGCGCGATCGGCCGGGCCAGCCGCGTCTTGGCCAGTTCGGCGGCTTGGGGGTCGGAGTCGATGAGCAGGCACCGGACCCCTTCGATCAGGGCGGCTTCGCCGGTGGCACCGGACCCGGCGAACGGGTCGATAAGCTGTCCGCCGGGTGGGGTGACGAGGCGGACGAGCCATCGCATGAGGGCGAGGGGTTTGACGGTGGGCCAGGTGGTGCCGTCCGGTAGGCGGGGGCGTTCAGCGGCTGGAGCCTTGGCCGCGTAGCGGAAGACGGGGAAGAACCGGGATGCGCCGCCGACGTCGGCGTACTCTGCCCCAGTCTTGGTCATTCCCCAGCCGTCGCCAGCGGCAGCGCCACGCGGTTTGCCGATGCGGCTCACGCTTGGGCCGCTCTGCCGATCGAGTTCGGCGACCGCGCACCCCTCCGCGCATGGCGTCCCGTCCTCGGCCCCGCATTCGGGCAGATGCGAGATGACGACGTTGGTCGGCCAGCGGCCCTGTGTGGTGTCCAGTGCCCCTGAGGGGGAACTGCGGGTGAACGTGCCGATCGGGCTGGCCCCGGCCTTCATTCGGTGGCTGCCGGGCGTGTTGGCGCGCTTCATGGCTTCGGCGTCGGCGGCGCTGGTCGGGATCCGGCAAGCGTCGATGCTGAGGGCGCCGGTGCCGTGCTCGGCCACGTTGGCGGCCACCGTCCCGCACAGCGGGCGGCGCGCCAGCCACCAATGCTCGGCGGCGGGCTTGAGCGCGCCCTTGTGTTTGGGGAAGCCCGAGCCGAACAGGTGCGTGATGCAGTCGCGGATCTCCAACCCGGCGTCGTCGATGGCCGTGGCCGTCCAGTGCGAGGTGCGGGGCAGCGCCCACACCAGCGCGTGCGCGCCCGGCCGCAGGACCCGCGCCGCCTCGGCGAGGCGCTGGGCGAGCCAGCCGGTCCACTGGCCGCGTCCGCCGCGGTCGCCGTCCCACTCACGCCCCATGAACGCGATGCCTGCGGGCGGGTCGGTGACCACGGCGTCGGCGGAGGCGTCCGGCAGGGTGCGCAGCACGTCCAGGCAGTCGCCGAGATAGAGCGCGACCGTGCCGTCGTCGTAGTAGGGGGTCATGGCAGCCACCTGCGTGCCCAATAGCGGCTCGCGCGGCGGGCCGCCTCGTTGAGGACGGCGCCGAGGACGAGCAGGGCGGTGCCGCCGAGGATGAGCAGGGCGGCGCTCACGGCGTCTCACCGCCGATCCATTCGACGTCCGAGCACCACAGGCATTGCCGGTGCGCCGGGATGCCGGCCTCGGCCTCGCGCTCGTGCCAGTGGTGGGCGCAGGTGTCGTTGAGGTACCGGCGCAGGTCGGAGGCGAGTCGGCGCAGCCTGTCGTTGGTGGCGGCGACGGCGAGTTCGCTTTCGAGGTGCCACAGCATGCGCCGGTCGGTGGGGGTCGTGACGAGGTGGTCGGACGGGCAGTACAGGTCCAGGACGCTGCGGGGCATGCGGGCCTGCCAAGGGGCGGTGTCGCTCACGGCGTCTCACCGCCGTCCATCGTGCGGATGGTGGGGCAGGGGTGCGGGACGGCCTGGCCGTCGCGGGTGACGCAGTGCGCGCACACCAGGGCGCCGTCGTCGCTGCCGGGGGTGCCGATGGGTGCGTGCAGGCCGCGGACGCGGGCCGCCCGGTCGGCGAGGCTCTGGATCGCCTCGCCGGCGGCGTCCAGGCGGTCTTCGGAGCGCTCGTAGCCGGCCTCGGCGGCTTCGGCTACGGCGTCCCGCAGCCGGATGGCGTCGTCGCGGTCCCTCAGCGCGGCGCTCAGCTTGATCGTGAGTGCCGCGCGCTGGTCGCGGAGGGCGATGACCTCCTGCTCCAGGGCGCGGTACTGCTGGGACGCAGTGAGGGCGTCGAGGGCGCGCTGGAGGTGCTTCACCTGCTCGGCGAGGCGGTCCCGCTCGGCGCGCAGCTCGTGCGCCACTTGGCTGGACGCCTCGAAGAGGTCGCGCAGCCGCTCCGCCTCGGCGCGGGCGTCGTCCCGCTCGTCCTCGGCGGTCGTGGCGCGGGCGAGGTCGAGGACCCGTGTAAGCCGGTCCACCTCGTCCTTGTGCCGCTCGGCGTACAGGGCGTCCAGCGCGGCTACTGTGGCCGCGGTCTTCCCGCCATACGCGTAGTCGTCGAGGATCTTTTCGAGGCGTTCGTAGAAGTTGTCCGGTTCGGTGCTCATGGCGTGGGCTCCGTGTCGGTCGGGGTGGGCGTGGGCGCGGTGCGGAGCCATTGGCCGACGAACCAGCGCAGCGCGTCGGCGTCGTGGCGATGGCCGTTCGCGTTCAGCCATTGGGCGGCGTTGCGTGCCTCGCCGATGACCTTCTCCCGCTCCTGCCGCTGGATCTCGGGGATCAGGTCGGCCAGCACCCAGCGGGCCAGGTCCTCGAAGTAGGGCCGGACGTTGCCGGGGCAGCCGGTCTCCTCGCAGTTCTCATGGGCGTCGTCGGTGAGCGGGTCGGCGAGCATGTCGACGAGTTCGGCGGGCACGTCTTCGGGCTTCATGGCGCGGTCTCCGTGTCGGTCGGGGCGGGTTCGGGCTCCGGCGGCGCGTCCACGGGCGGCTGGATCATCGCGTGGTACAGGCTGATCGCGGAGTCCTGTAGGTGGGTGACGGTGGGTGCGAGCTCGCCCCTGGCGGCGTCCCAGGCGGCGGCCCTGGCGGCCATGGCGGCGTACCAGGCGGCCCTGGCGTCCCAGGCGGCCCTGGCGGCGGCCCCGGCGGCCCTGGCGGCGTCCCTGGCGGCCAGGGCGGCGTCCATGGCGGCGGCCATGGCGTCCCAGGCGGCCCTGGCGGCGGCCCTGGCAGCCATGGCGGCGTCCATGGCGGCGGCGGCGCGTGACGCCGCACCCCGGGCCAGCTCACCCGCCGCCACCGCATCACCCGGCGACCGGACCGGGCCCAGCCCGGACAGGACGTCCGCGTCCCCCGCCAGGGCGGGCACCAGCCGCAGACACGCCGGCGCGTACACCCGCACCAGCCAGTCCACCGCCAGGTACACGCGGGCGGTGTCCAGCAGGCATGTCCCGTCCTCGCGCCGGTGGTGGGCGCCCTTGGTGAGGGTGATGGCGGTCAGGTCGATGTGGTGCGTCATGAGGGATCTCCTTGCCCGGGGTCGGGTGTGCAGGTGTCGGGTGGGTCGGGCTGTGCGCACGGGTCCGGTGGGGGTGGTGGCGGGCCGCCCGGCTCCTGCCCCGGGCCGGTGCCGGGGTCGGAGCCGGGCGGCGGGTGTTCGCCGGGCGGCGGGGTGGTGGGGTGGTGGGCGGCGGCGCGGGCGTGGGCGTGGGTGACGGCCGCTCCCGCTCCGGCGTCGGCTCCGGCGCGGGCCGGGGCGCGTGCCGGGGTTTGGGTGCGACGGTCACCCCGGGCTTGGGCGCCACCGTCGGCGAGGCCGCCGTCGAGGAGCTGCTCGGCGATGTCGCCGTACATCTCGTCCTCGGCCGGGTCGTCCAGGCGCCGCACGGTTTCGGGGTGGTGGGGCATGTCCGTCAGGTCCCGGATGGTCGGCGTGGTGCGGGTGGCCTCCTGGACCCGGTAGGAGATCCAGGCCGCGACGCCGAGGAAGGCGAGGACGATGACGGGCCCGGCGACCAGGAGGCCGAGGGCGGCGAGGGTGTAGAGGATGACGTCAGCCATGGCTGGTCGCCTCCTGGTGGCATTCGTGTTCGCAGGGCCCGCCGACGCACGACCCGCATTTCCCGTCCCGGCAGTCGGGGTCGATCAGCGGCTCGGTGTCCGGTGTGGGCGTGGGCGACGGCGCGGGCGGCTGGGCGATCAGCCGCTCGGCCTCGGCACGGAGGATGGCGGTCATGCCGAGGCGTGCGCCGAGGTCTGCTGTGGACATGGCCGGGTCGTCCTGTTCCTCGGCGCCCCGTGGCCGGTTGGTGGCGTGCTCAGTCACCGGTCTGGGCCTCCTCCCGAGGTGCAGCCCGGCTCGGTGTCGCAGGGATCCGGTGGGGGTCCGGGTGGCGCGCCGCTGTCGGGCGGGTCGCTGGGCCCTGTGCCGGTATTGGGCCCGTCCTGCGGCGGGTCGCTGGGCTCGGGCGTGACGGCGGGTGGTGGTGCGGGCGCCGGTGACGGACGCTCCCGCTCCGGCCGTGGCGTCGGCGTCGGCGTGGGGGTGGGTGTGGGCCGGGGTTTGGGTGCGACGGTCACCCCGGGCTTGGGCGCCACCGTCGGCGCAGGCAGTGAGGGCAGCGGCGACGACCCCTCGTCCGGCGCGCGGGTCGCGGGTGTGCGTGCCGGGGCGTGCAGGACGCGGGGGTGGGTGAGGGCGTAGGCGCCGATCGCGAGGATGACGGCGGCGCACACGCCCATGGCCAGCAGTGCCGTGCGGTTGGCGGCCAGGTCGGCGCGGATGCGCTCCCACCGGGTCATGGGCCGCGGCGTCGGCAGGGGCTGGGGTGTGGTGGTGGCGGGGTCGGTGACGTGGTGGACGCGCAGCACGGCGTCATCGATACGGGTCATGCCAGTTCCAGTTGTCCATCGGGGACCGGTGGGGGCGGTGGCGCACCGAGGGCGCGCGCCCGCTCGGCGGGGTCGGTGGTGCGCCATTGCGCGAGGCGCCCGTAGTCGTGGCTGAGGTCGAAGGAGATCGCCCGGCGGCCGTGCACTGATGCCACGAGGGCCGTGGTGCCGGTCCCGCCGAACGGGTCGACCACGAGACCTCCGGGCGGAGACCAGCCGAGGACGATGCGGCGGATCAGCGCGGGCGGGAATGCGGCGAAGTGCTGGGTGCCCAGGTGCTCGGGGGGCCTGAGCGGCTGGGTGGCGACCGTCCACACCGAGCCCGGCAGCGCGCCTAGACTGCTGGGCCCCCTGTACTCGCCCGTGCTCGTCCGCCGATGGTTGGCGTTGCGGGCGTTGAATGCGCTCCGCCCTGCAACGCGGTTCGGCGCGGCCAGCGGCTCACGGATCTCATCGACGGCGGCGTAGTACCTGGGACGCCTGGTGAAGTGGAAGAACTGCTCGTGCGACCTGCGCGCCCGGTCCTGGACGCTCTCCGGCATCCCGGACGGCTTGCTCCAAATGATCTCCGCGCGCAGGGTCAGCCCGAGGTCATCGATGCAGCGCAGCGCGTACCGCCACGGAAGACCGATCAGCGACTTGTCCGGCACCGATGTGCGACGCTTCCGGCGCTCGGTGAACGACTCGATGTTGCCCTTGCCCATATGCGGCATGGGCGTTGACCGCGGACCGGACGGCGCTCCGGCGTACTTGTCGCCGAGGTTGACCCACAGGCTTCCGCTCGGTTTGAGCACGCGCATCCATTCCCGGGTGCAGCCGATCAGCGCGTCCACGTACTCGCCCGGGGTGAGCTCGGCACCGATCTGCCCGGCCAGCGAGCCGTCACCGTCGCGGTAGTCGCGGAGCGCGAAGTACGGCGGCGAGGTCACGACCAGGTCCACCGACTCGTCCGGCAGCGGGAGACGCCGCGCGTCGGCGCGGATGACACCCGGGGTGGCGTCATCGATGCGGGTCACGTCGGCTCACCCTCGTCCCGGTCGTCGCGGTCCGGCGCGGGGGCGGCCTCGCCGTCCAGGTAGGCCACGTACTCCTCGTGGCACTCGGGATGCACGTAGTCGCTGGACGGCTCGCCGCAGTTCGGGCAGGGGCTCACTGGTCGTCTCCGTCCCGGTCGTCGCCGTCCTCGCGGTGGACGAGGCCGACCTTCTCCAGGCCCCCGGTGATCAGGGCGCGGAACCGGCCGGTGTCGGTGGAGGTGCGGGGCGCGGCGTGGCTGGTGGGGATGGGCGGCGGGTCCTGCAAGGTGGTGAGCGGCGCGCCGGACTCCAGCGCCTCCACCTCGGGGGTGGGGGCGCCGATGTGCTGCCATGCGGGGTGCCCGTCGGGGTCGGGCACGACGGACCGAGGGCCGGTGTGCGGGCCGGCCGCGGCGTCGGGGCCGGCCGGGCCGCCCAGGTCGTCGCTGGGCGCGGACAGGGCGTCCGCGAGCGCCTGCTCGGCGGCCACGGGCCGGGCGGCGGCGTCCTGCTCGTCGGCGAGCCGCTCCAGCTCGTCGGCGACCTCGCAGTGGTACTCGCGGCGGGCGTCCAGGTCGCGCCGCTCGTCCTCCAGCTCGCACAGCTTGGCGCGGGCCTCGGCGATCTCCAGGTCCTTCTCGGCGAGCGGGTGGTCGTAGGACTCGGCGCGCTGCCGTTCGGCGGCGGCCAGGTCCCGCAGCATCCGGGCGGTGCGCTCTGCGGTGGTGGTGGCGGTGGTGCTCACAGCCCCTCCTTGCGCTTCTCTTCGTCGAACAGGGCGTTGTAGACGTCGGGGTAGATCTCCGACAGGGCGACCAGCGCGCGCATCCGGGCGCGCCCCCACTGCTTGTGCCGCTCGCTGCCGCGGTTCTCGGCGTTGCTGGCCTCGCGGCAGGCGTCGCACGGCGTCTCCCCGCGCCGCAGGTGCCGCTGGTAGGCGGCGGTTGTGCCGCACGGCTTGAGGTCACGAGCCATGGCGGGCCTCCACGCGGATCCGGCCCGCGTCCAGGCCGCGGATCTTCTCGACGACGGCGGCGGCGCGGTCGAACACCTCGGGTTCGTGGTCGGCGAGCCACCGCGTGATGATGTGCTCCTCGGCGCTGGTGAGCGCGTGCAGGCGCTGCTCGCGGTCCCGGTCGGCGGTCACGGCGTCACCGCCTCGGTGACCGGCCGCACGTCCTGCGCGGTCGGGGCGAACATCCTCGCCGGGCGCTCCAGCGGCTCGCGCGGTGCGAGGGCGAGCTGGCCGGGCGGGTCCGGGATGGGCTCGGGCTCGGAGCCGCCGCCGCCGTCGTCCTCGTCGCGGAAGTACAGGCAGCGGTACCGGTGGTACAGCGAGAACGGCTGGTCCTCGATCCACTCGGCGGGCGTCCGCTGGTCGAGCGCGACCAGGATCAGCACGCACCCGTCCTGCTCGCGCCCTTCGCGGGCGGGCTTGTCGTTGACGCAGCGGTAGCAGTGCTGGCCCATCCAGCACTCGCCCTCGGTGCCGTTGGAGAACGGCGCGCCCTCGCGCGAGGTACCCATGGCCTGCTCGTAGGTCGGGAGGGTCATGACCGCACCTCCGCGACCGGCCGCACGTCTACGTGCGTCCACACCGTCACCGGCACACCCCGGTAGGTCGCGTCCACGGACAGGTGCACCCACTCGGTGTGGGAGTTGCGGCCCTGCGACGCGCGCAGCCGACCGCCCAGGAAAGTCGCGTACTGCCGCATCGCGATGCGGGCGTCCAGGTCCACGACGCGCTTGAGGTGGCCGCACAGCCGCCCGGACTCGGGGATCATCCACTCGGCGGCGGGCAGCTTGATCTCCACGATGTGCGCCAGGGCTAGGGCCGCGGCGAACTGCCCGCCGGCCTGCGTGCGCTCGAACGACGCGTCGTGGCTCATGACTCGCTCCCGTTGATCGAGCGGGCGACGATGAGCGCCTTGTGGAGGCTGTCGGACACGGTGCACTCGCACCCGTCGTCGGGGTCGTGCGTGGCCACGTCCTTGGCGACGCCGTCCAGCCACGCGGCGAGCGACTCCGCCAGCACCGGGGACATCAGCGCGATCCAGTCCGCGTCGGCCTCGCCGAGGAAGTCGTCGCCGCAGTCGTCCTCGCACCCGTCGGGGGTGCCCTCGCAGTAGGGGCGGCAGATCGTCCACGCGGAGTCGTTGCCGTCTTCGCGGGTGATCGTGGGATGGGAGACCCACGGTCCGCGTGTCGCGTCCGCGGCGGTGTCGCGCAACCGCTGGGCGGCGGCGCGCAGCTCCTCGATCGGCGTACGATCACTCATTGGGCCGGTGTCCTTCCTTGACGTTGGTGTCGGCCTGTCGCGGCGCCCCGGGCTGCACCCCGCGGGCGCCGTCGTTCGTCTCGGTGGTGGCCGCGCCACGCGGCGGCCAGGGCTTGGCGCACGGTGAGCCACGGCGCCCCGCCGGGCGCGGGCCACAGCACGCCGGGGCAGTGCCGGGCGCGGCACGGCGGGGACACGCGGGCCAGGGCCGAGCGCCGCTCCCGGGACCGCATGCGCCGCACCACCCGCCCGCACGCGTTGCAGGCGTGCGGCTCGCACGCGACGCCGGGCAGCAGCAGCGACAACGCGAACCTCACGACGAGTCACCGCCCGCGGGAAGCTCAAGAATCCGCGGCAGATCCAGCGCCCCGGCCGCCCACGCCCTGGCAATCGCGTCCTTGCCCCCGGCGATGAACCGGTTCGACAGGTACGCCGTGCTCAAGGTCAGCTCGACGCCCGGCACCTCTTCGCCGTTGCGCCCCAGCTCCTCCAGCAGCGCTTTGCGGTAGGCGGGGCGTATCCGCTCCTCAAGGTGCTCGGGGTGGTGCTCCCTCACCCACGCGGTCAGCTCGGCCTCGTCCACGACCACGGCGGTCACCTTGTGGCCGCCCGCGATGGACACCGACGCGACCTTCGTACCGTCCGGCAGTTCGGCCGTGACCCTCTCGGCGCCGGTCTCGACCATCCGCCGCTGGAGGTCGTTTCGCTGCTCGGCCGCCGCGGCGGCAACCTGGTCGGCCAGGGCCTTGAGCACGGCGACCCTGAGCGCCTGCGCCTTCATGCCGGTCATGCGGATGCTCCATCCGTTTCGTCGGGTGCTTCGTGACCGCGGCGGACGATGAGCTCGCCGAGCGTGGTGGTCTCGCCGGTCTCGTCCTGCACGGCGGCGTTCAGCAGGCCACGACCCTTCACCTCGGCGTGCAGGGCGCGCAGGTCCGAACGGGAGGCGTTCTTGTCCAGCGCCCGGTCCCGGTAGGCCAGCGCGTCGGCGGCCGGCTTCCCGTCGCCCAGCCACGCGGCGATCTCCTCGGCGAACCCGGGGCCGGGCCGCTGCACGACCCGGCCCGCGATGGCCTTGGCGCGCGACTTGGTGACGACGAGGGTGTTCTCCAGGTCGAGGTCGCCGACGATGTCGAACTCGTACTCGATGCCCTCGCGCTGCTCCGGCTTGAGCCCGACCTTGCGGGGCACCTTGCGGCCCCGCTCGTTCTCCTCTATGACGTAGTCGGTCTTGGACCGCATCGTCACGATGACGTGTCCCGGGTAGGACACCAGCGCGTCGATCATGCGGCGCTCCAGCGGTCGGGCCTCTTTCCACCCGCCGAAGGAGTTGCCGCCGTAGCCGCGCTTGGCCGCGGCGTCGACCTGCTCCAGCATCCCGCCCGTGCCGGACCAGAAGTGCGTCAGCGAGTCCACGATGACCACGTCGAACCCTGCGGCCGCCGCGGCAGCGAGCGCTTCGATCAGCGCGGCGGGCTCGAACGTCTGCATGTTCAGCTTGGAGAAGGTGAACTCGTCGGCGTACTTGCTGGCGCTGCCACGCTCGGTGTCGATGACGGCCACGTTCGAGCCGAGCGCCGTGCCGAGCGTCAGGGATGTGTAGGTCTTCCCGGACCCGGATGGGCCGGTCAGGGCGATGCGGGCCTTGGCTTCTTCCTTGGTGGCCGGAGTAAAGGTGAAGCTCATCAGGCCCACCCGCCCCAGTCGTCGGACCATGACCCGTCGTTGCGCCGGTCGGCCTCACGGTCACGGCGGGCGGTCTCGTCCAGGCGGCGCTTGTACTCGCGGGCCAGCAGCAACGCGCACCGCGCCGACGACAGGCCGCACGCCTCCCGCAGGATCGCCACGGCGTCGGCGGCGTCGATCGCCCGCACCTGGAACACGTCGGTGACCATCGCGACCTGGTCGCCGAGCCGCGCGGTCATGACGCGCCCCCGTCCGTGGCCGCCGCCGGGTGCGCTTCCCCTCGCACCACGGCGGCGGCCTCATCACCCGCCGGACCCCCCAGCACGGCGGGTGGCTCAACCGGTTCGGCCAGCGCGGCGGCGGCCTCCAGCAACGCCGCGGCCTGACGCGCGCCGAACTCCTCCAGCAGCGCGACCACGCCCGGCACCTCGCGCAGCGACACGCACAGGGCGCCGTCGCCCGCGGACAGGTACACCCGCACGCCCCCGTCGCCGACCTGCATCTCCATCCACGTCAGCGACGCGTACGCGCCCCAGCCCGGGGAGAGCATGTCCGAGTGGTGGTAGCGGGTGAGCGGGGTGTCGGACTCGTGCCCGGCGGTGCACCACGCCGGGCACGTCGACGTCGTGCGGGTCATCGCGCACCCCCGGCCGGGGTGGTGGGCGTGCCGTGCGTCGAGGACGTGCACGCCGCGCGGGCGACGACATCGGCGGGCAGCGGACGCCGGTGGTCGGCGGGCGCGGTCGCCTGCACCTTGCGGACCGTGGCGCTCACTGGTCATCACCCGCCCCGGCGGCCTCGCTCCAGTTGCTCTCGCCGTTCAGCAGCGCCCGCACCTCGGCCTCCCTGTAGCGGCGGTGGCCGCCCAGAGTGCGAATGCAGGTCAGCTTCCCGGCCTGCGCCCAGCGCCTGACCGTTTTCGGGTCGACCCGGAAGATGTTCGCGACCTCGGCCGGGGTCAGCAGGCCACTGTCACGCGACGGGACGATCTTCTTCATGCGGTGCTCCTCTGTAGATTGGTGTTCGCGGAGTGCTCCTCCGCTGACGGCCCCCGGTGGCAGGCGGGGGCCGTCTTCGTTTGGGTCAGGCGGTGTGCTGCCGCTCGGCGGCGGCTCGGATGGCGGGCCAGTGCGGTCGCAGCAGCGCCGCCACGCGGGCCGCCTGGACCGGGCCGAGCCGGTCGCCGCGCTCACGGGCGTGCCGACGGCCGGCCTCGATGCACTCGGCGCGGGTACGGGGACGGCGCTGGGGCTTGTCGGCGGCCATCACGTCTCCCCGATCGAGTGCTGGATTGCCGCGCGCTGCCGCTCAATGCGGCGTTGAATCAGATCGACCCCGGACGGGCGGACGTAGAGCGTGTAGTGAGAGCACGGCCCCCAGGTGTGCTCGACGACCTTCTCGACCGGCCTGAAGTGGCGGGCGTGCGCGGCGTACACGTCGTACTGGTGGGTGCCGCACAGTGCCTGCTTGCGGAAGATCAGTCCCTCGTCCAGCAGGAACGCGCGCAGGTCGCGCTCCTTCCAGCCGAGGAGCTTGGCGACCTCGCGGACGAGCCGGTCACCCTTGTCGGCGGTCAGGTACCGGTCGTGCGCGAGCGCCTTGGGCTCCAGTTCCTTGATTTTCTGGTCGGCGGCAACGAGGGCACGCGCGGTGTCGGCGAACTGCTCGGCCATCGCGAGCACGCCCTCGGGCGTGGTGATGTCCGGCAGGCGGGGCGCCGGAGCCACCGAGTACGAGCCGGTGCGGCGGATCGCGGGCAGAACGTCGTCGGTGACCCAGTCCTGGAAGGGCTCGGCCAGCGCGACGTTGCTGCGCATCACCAGCCGGTAAAGGCCACCCTCGGTGACGATCTTCGGAAGCCTGCCGCCGCGTTGCCCCAGTTCAGCGGCAATACCCTGCGGGAGGGTATTGAGCTGAGCGTCGCGGCAGAGACGCCCAGCGTGCTCGGCGTCCCGGTATCCGAGGATCTTGGCGACGTCGGCCAGCACAAACCACGGTTCGCCGTCGATCATGACGGTCCGGACGCGCTGGCCGGTCTCTGGGAAGGTGAAGGGCTGAACCTCGCTCACTTCTCGTCGTCCTCCTCTTCCTTCTTGCGCTTGGCCTCCTCGGCGCGGCGCTTGGCCTTTTCGAGGAGACGGGCCTGCTCGGCGCGGTCCTGGCGGCGGATGTCGGCGGCGTCCTCGCGACGCTTCTTCGAGGGCCCCATCAGGCGGTTTTCGCGTCGTCGGCGATCAGGGTCAGCCGGTCGACGCCGACAGCCCTGGCGTAGGCGTTGAACAGCTCAAGGCCGGGCTGCTGGTAGCCGAGTTCGCAGTTGCGGATGTGGTCGGGGTGCCGGTCGACGCCCTCCTTGCGGAGGCGCTCGACGAGCTGGTCGACGGTGAGGTCGGCCGCCTCGCGGGCGAGCCGCATCTTGCGGCCGTCGGCGGTAAGGGACAGCTTTGCCATGCCCAGACCGTAACCCAGATTTGCGCAGAATCTCAAGAGATGTTCCCCCTGTATCTGCGCAGATCTGACACAGACTAGCTCTGACCTGCGATGACCGAATCTAATCCCATGTGGACCTGTGCAAGTCTGTGCGCCATGATGTGGAGATGTGACTCCCAAGCCCCATGAACGACTCGCCGCCGCGATCGAGGACCGGCGCGGCGAACTCGGCCTGTCACTACGCGAGGTCGCCGAGCTGGCAGGCATCACCGGCGAGACTCTGAGGGCTGTGCGCAAGGGCTCCAACGACCCCAGTCCATTGACCAAGCGCGGCATCGAGCGCGCACTCCGCTGGAAGGCTGGCAGCGTCGAGGCGATCCTCGAAGGCGGCGAGCCTCGTGTCGCCACGTCCGGTGACGCTCGGCCCGGCGACCTCGCGCGTCTGAGCGCCAGGGGCACGGCGCGTTTCGATTCGCCGTCCGAAGTGCTGGCCAACCTGCCCGAGGACCGCGAGGCCCGCCTGCGGATGCTGAGCGCGCTACTCGACCAGATGGCCGAGGAAAGTGAGCGGCTCGGCCGCGAGCAACGACAGGTCATGTCCGAGATCGCCCGGCTACTTGAGGCGGGCTGAAACATACCCACGTCGGCGACGCTGCGGCGTGCACTTAATCACGGTGCGTATAAGAATCGTACGCCGGAGTGACCGGTTTCGGTCATATATGGTCCGTCTTGCAACTCCTTGACCGTCGCGTGATGTATGCGAGAAGTGTCCCTTCCTCCGCACCAGCGCCGCCGCGAAAGGAATACCGACCCACCGATGACCGAATCCGACGGTCCCCGGCCGGACCTCCTGGAGCACTTACGGGAACGTGCCAGGCAGCTCGTCGCCGAGCGGGAGCGGCAGGCCGCCGACGCCCGCGCCACTCTCGCCGTACTGGACCAGATGGCCGCCGGGCCCGAGGAGGAGCGCCGCCGCCGCATCGCCGCCGCCCGCGCCCGCATGCGCCGCCTCGGCTGGCGCGGCATTGTCGGCGCCGTCATCACCGGCACAGGACTGGGCGCGGCATGGCGCCTGGCCGCGGGACACTCGGCCACCGCCGCCACCGCTCTGGGCGGCGCGGCCGTGCTCGGTGTGACCGGAGCCGCGATATGGCTGCCGCCCCCGATCATCGACGGCCCCGGCCGCGGTGACTCCGGCGTCCGGCGCCCGGCGGTCCCCGCCCCGTCCGCGACGCCCACCGTGGGGGAGACCGCGACGCCCAAGCCGTCCTTACCGTCCCCGTCGCCGTCCGAGCCGCCCACGGCCGAGCCGTCGCCCACACCCAGCCCCGGCGAGACCAGCCCCGAACCCGAACCCGGCACGCCCGGCATCGACCCCGAGCCCGACCCTCCCGAGACGCCACCCGAGACACCGGACCCGCCCGGCACCCCCAACCCGCCCGCGCAGGACCCGCCCCCCTCACGCGGCGAGTGCACGATCAGGCTCGACGTCCCCCCGATCCTCGACGTGTGCGCGTCCTATAAGCCGCGCCCGCCCCGCCCCCGCTCCGGGGCGGGCGCTACTCCTCATCCTCACCCACCGGGTCCAGGTCGACCGTCTCCGCCTCGAACCCCGGCCCCCGCTTACGCGCCGGCCACACCGTGATCCGGTAGGTCGCGGTCACCAGCGCGCGGCGCGTGGCCAGCGGCAGGCCGCCCCACTGGTCCTCGGTGAGCCCGGCGTGCTCGATCAGCAGCCGCCGCCGCGACGACAGCGCGATCCGGGCACGGACCGCGGCGATCTGCTCGGCGAATCTCGTGATCGACGCGACCAGCAGGTCCGGTTTGACGTGCGGGTTGTCGACGAGGTTGCGCAGCGTGTTCTCGGTCTCTGCCTTGCGCGCCTCCAGCCCGGCCAGCTCTGCGGCCAGGCCGTCGTCGGCGGGCGCCTCCAGCCGGGCAATGAACCCCGGGTCACCCAGCAGCTCCAGCACGTGCCCGATGACGTACCCCTCCAGGTGATCCTTGCTGCGATGGGTGCGGCGGCAGCCGGGGGTGTTGCACCCGTACCCGATCAGGTTCCGCCGCCGGGAGTTGTGCCGGATCACCTGCGGGTTCCCGCACGGCCCGCAGATCGGGATGCCCGACAGCAGGTGCGCGCGGGCGTTGGTGGTGTAGGTGTAGGCGGCGGCCCGGCCCTCCAGGACGGCTTTCACCGCCTCCCACATCTCCCGTGCCTTGGCCGGGTCGTCGTCGAGCACCGGCGCCCACGCGGCCTTGGACTCCCCGTCGGGCATGAGCCCGGCCAGCCGGGGCCGCAGCATCATCTTCTTGATCGTGCCGTGGCCCCACTGCGCTCCGGTGACCGAGGGGATGCCGCGGGCCGTCCAGTCCCGGGCGATGGCGCCCGCGCCCTCACCGGCCAGGAGCCGGGCCGCGCACTCGCGGATCAGCTCCACCTCCGCCTCGCGGTGGGTGAGGCCGTCGGTCTCGAACCCGAACGCCCTCCCGCCCCGGCCCCCGGCACGCACGATGCCCTTCTCGCGGCGGCGGCGGTGCTCGTTCTTCTGGCGTCGCGAGGTGCTGTCGGACTCCCGGCATGCCGCCGCCGCCTCGATCCGCAGGATGAACTGGTCGTCAGGGTCGTCCAGGTTCCGCTCCCCCGTCGGGGAGGCGAGCCGGATGCCCTTGTCCCGCGCCACGTTCAGCAGTAGCTCAAGGTCCCACGGCTGCCGCACCAGCCGGTCGCCGTGGTAGACGACGATCGCGTCGACCTCGCCGCGGTCGATCGCCTGCAGCATGGCGTCCCACGCGGGCCTTTTGCGGTTGCGCTGCCATGCCGAGCGGGAGTTGTCCTTGAACACCAGCTCGGGCGGGATGGTCCAGCCGCGCCGCTCGGCTACCTGGTGGTTGAGGGCGTCCTGGTCGTCGACCTTGGTTGTGTCGTCCATCGCCGCCAGTGATAGGCGGCAGTAGGACGCGGCCCGTACCGGCCGCCGGGGAACCGGGGCCTTGCCAGTGTGCGTCATAACCACGTAGTGTACGTTCCCACGTGGACATGAA
>NZ_JBIMPP010000061.1:0-47765 GCF_043906805.1 Actinomadura sp. SCN-SB
TGCTCGGCACCGACGAGACCGCCGAGACCCCGCTGCGCAGGGTCCGGCTCACCGCGCTGGGCTGCCGGGTCGGCGGTGACGACTCCGAACGCACCGCCGACGTCTACCTGGCCCATACGGGCACCGGCATCGTGCTGGTGCTGAAGCGGCGCTGGGAGGTGGCCGAGGACCAGTCCCTGACCGGCCACGACCTGGCGGGGCGCAGGATCGCGGGCGCCGCGTTGCGCGCGCTGTCGGCCGCCAACGTGGTCTCGGAGAACGCGACGCGCAGCCCGAGCCGCGTGGTGCGCCTGGGCACCGGACGGGTGTCCAAGACGACGGTGACGCCGGTCGGCACGTCCTGGAGCGACCTCCCCGGCACGATGCTGGCCCGCGACCTGCGGGCGCTGGAGGCGGAGCTGGCCGCGCAGCCGCCCCGGCTCGTCCGGCCGCGGGTGGAGGCCGAGGCCGTCCGCGTCATGGAGGTCGCGGACGTCCGGGACATCGGCTACCACGCGGGCGCGCAGATCCTGCGGGCGACGGTCGCCGACGCGGAGGGCGCCACCGCCGTGGTGTCCGCCGCGTACTCGCCCTTCAGCCCGGGGGCGCTGGACGCCCTGGCCGAGGCGCTGAGCGCGGGGCCCCGCTACATCAGCGGGTCGGTGCGGCGCGCCCGCGGCACGCTGATCGTCGACCCGATCGCGGTCCTGACCGCCGAGGGCGTCGTCGTCCCCGACCTGGCGCCGGGCGACGGCAGCGCCGCGCTCGACCCGCAGGGCGCCGAGGAGGCCGACCCGCTCAGCCAGGCGCTGTCCGACGGCCTCGCGGTGTGCGCCGAGGCCGCTCACCGCGGGCTGCGTCACCTTCCGCGCGGTGTCCGCGCCCGCGTCGGCCGTGTCGCGGACGGGCTGCGCGCCACCGGGCTCGCCTCCACGGCGGCGCTGCTGGACGCCCTCGCCACGGCCCTCGACGGTGACGACCCGCGGCGGACGGTCACGGCCTGGGCCGACGCCCAGATCCGGCTCGCGACCGCCGCCGAACTGCGCTGAGGCGATGGCAACCGGTGGCGGCTCCCAGGGGTCCAACCAGGCAGGGGGTCGCCTCATGCAGTTCATCGAGTCCACCGCGATGGGCGTCCGCTCGGCAGTGATCACGCTGGGCCGCCGGACCACTCCGCTGACGTTCGTGCTGTTCCCGATGGTCCATGTGGGGCGCCGGTCGTTCTACGAGGAGGTCGCGTCCCGCGCCTCGGCCTGCGACCTGATCGTGGCCGAGGGCGGTCCGGACGCGCCTCCCGCGCAGGCCCGGATGGCGCGGCTGCGCTGGGACGACCAGGTGGACCAGCTCAACGCGCTCGACCTGGAGTCGCTCGGCGTGCCCGTCATCTGGGAGGGCGGCGACACCCGCCCGGCCGAGGAGCGGGCGCGCGACCGCGAGGCGCGTTCCGCCCGCGACCGGATCCTGGAGACCGCCGTGGACTCGGCGTTCGCGCTCGGGCTGCGGGCGCTGGGCCGGTACGGCGATCCGCGCGACCGCCCCGGCGTCGACCAGGTCGACATGCACGACCGGTGGGTGCCCGAAGGCGGGATCGGCGGCTTCCTGGAACGGAAGATCCTGGCGGAACGGGACCGCAGGCTGGTGCGGACGCTCGGGACGATCCACCGCGAACGCCACCACGAGCCCGTCAAGGTCGCCGTGGTGTGGGGCGCCGCGCACATGACGGCGGTCGTCGACGCGCTGAGGACCGACTTCCGCTACGTCGTGAGGCACGCCGAATGGATCACGGTCACCAGCCACTGACACCGCGCTAGGCCGCGGCGTCCCCGACGCGGACGCTCTCCACCCACCCGGGCGGGTCCGGCGGCTGCGTGCCCACGAGCGCCGCGATGACCCGGCAGGTCACCGGCTCCTCCGGCCACGGCGTGTACCCGTCGGTGAGCACGATGATCACGTTCGGCCGGTCCCCGCCCTTCAGCGCGCGGTCGATGCCGACCCGCATGTCGGTACCGCCGCCACCGCCCAGCTCCACCTGCTCGGACTTCGTCACCCGGGACACCGCGTGCACGTCGGCGTCGCAGGCCAGCACGCTGACCCGGTTGCCGCGCACGCCGACCTCGCGCAGCACCCCGGTCACCTCGGCCATGGCCGCCGCCAGGTCGTCCTCGCCCATCGACCCCGAGGTGTCGACGACGATCGCGACGCGCGGCAGCGGGCGGCGCAGCGTCGGCAGCACCACCCCTCGCATCGCGGCGGTGCGCCGGGACGGCCGCTGGTAGGTGTAGTCGACCGCGCCGCCCGCCCAGGCGACCGCCTCGCGTACCGCGCCCGCCAGCATCCGGCGCCAGTCCACCGTGGGCTCCAGCACCTCCTCGGCCCAGCGCCTCCACCCGGAGGGGACGGTGCCGCGGGCCCGTTCGTGCGCGCGGACCGCCTCGGCCGTGGCCCGCCGCAGCGACTCCGCCTCCACGGGACTGACCTTCGGCGCACCGGGATCGCCGCTCTCCCAGGGCGAGGGCACGCCGTGCGCTCCCGACCCGCAGTCCAGGTGGAACTCCTGGGGCGGGATGCCGGGCAGGTACTGCTCGAACAGCTTCCCCTTGTCCAGGCCGAACAGGCGGGGCTCCATGCGCCCCTCCGGCAGCGGCAGCCGGTCGTCGATCAGATCGTCGTTGATCTCGCAGTCCTGCGCGATGTTGACCCGGGTCCGGTCGCGCTGGTCGGCCGCCGGCAGCCGGTCGGCGCGGCCGTGGTGGTCGCGCAGCAGGTGCGAGACCTCGTGGATCCACACCGCCGCCAGCTCCTGCACGGGCGTCGCGTCCACGAACTCCGGCGAGGCGTAGCAGCGCCAGTGCCGGTCCACGCCCATCGTCGGCACTCCGGAGGACTCGACGACCGACAACGAGTACAGGGCCGACGCCAGGTAGGGCCGGTCGGTCGCGGCCCGGTACCGGGCGGCCAGCAGCTTGGTCCGGTCGAGGCGGCCGCCCATCTCACCCACCGCCCGGCAGGGCCCCCGACAGCCGCAGGATGTCGACGAACCCGTCGATGCCGGACGGCACCGGCCAGTCGGTGTCGCGCAGCGCGGCCAGGTCGGCGGCGGCCCGCGCCGCGACGTCCGGCACGCCCGCGTCCACGGCCTTCGCCAGCACCGCCCAGCCGGCCTCCCAGCGCCGCCTGGTGACATCGCCCTGCACCGCCGCGACCACGGAGGTGAGGAACGCGAGCTGCCGGTCGCCGCGCTTGGGCAGCTTGAACGCCTCCGGGTTCGCCAGGACCCGGTCGGGGTCGGGCAGGTCCAGCGCCTCCAGGTACGACAGCAGCTCGATCCCGGCGCCGTCGCCGATCGCCCCGACGATCGCCGCCGACAGGCCCTCGGGGCTCGCGTCCGTGGCGTACCCGACGGCCAGCAGCCGCAGCGCCATCTCCCAGGTGCGCGGGGACGGCCATGGCCCGCCCCTGGCCTCGGCGTCGGCGGGCAGGTGGTGCGCCAGGCCGGGCCGCGCGGTGAGGAACCCGGAGATCGCGCCACGTGCGCGGGCCACCGCGCCGGTCGCCTTCGCCGGATCCACCATGGGGATCGACAGCGACGGCCAGGTGCCCGCCATGCCGCGCGCCACCGTCCGGGGCTCGTGCGTCCAGCGCAGGTGGACGAACCGGTTGGCCAGCGGCGGGCTCAGATGCCAGCCGTCGGCGGCGCTGGACGGCGGGTTGGCCGCCGCCACCACCCGTACCGGTTCGGGCAGCGCGAGGCTTCCCACCCGCCGTTCCAGGACGACCCGCAGCAGCGCGGCCTGCACCGCGGGCGGCGCGGACGACAGCTCGTCGAAGAACACCAGCCCGCGTCCCGCCGAGGCGAGCCGCACCGCCCAGTCCGGCGGCGCCATCGGCACGCCGGTCGAGGCCGGGTCGTCCCCGATGATCGGCAGTCCGGCGAAGTCGGACGGCTCGTGCACGCTGGCGATCACCGTCTCCAGCGGCAGGTCCAGCCCGGCGGCGAGCTGCTCCATGCCCGCCGACTTGCCGATACCGGGCTCACCCCACAGCAGCACCGGCAGGTTCGCCGTCACCGCCAGCGCCAGCGCCTCCAGCTGCGGGCTCTCCGACGGCTCGGTCCGCCACGCGCGCACCCGCGCGTTCAGCTCGTCCGCGGCGGCCAGCGGCCCGGATGACTGTGGTTCCAACGCTCGTCTACCCCCAGCTTTCGTGCGGGCGCCCGCCGGTGCGCGCGCCGTTCATTCCTCGTCTTCGGGACCCCACCACATGCCGCCGACATCGGGGTGCTCCTTCTTCAGACGCTCGCGGAGCCAGCCCAGGTCGGCGCGTCTCGTGCGCTTGATGAGGTCGATCAGCCCCATGCCCCACCCGTCGACGATGTCGATACGGGCGCCGGCGTCGATCAGGGCGCGGATCACCGCCTCCGAGCCGTAGCCGTCGACCGCCATGTGCAGGGGCGTGCGGTCGCCCTGCTCCTTGGCCTCCAGGTCGAGACCGGCCTCCAGCAGGCGGGGGAGCAGTTCCTCGTGGTCGACCATGTGGATGTAGTGCAGCAGCGTGCGCTTGCGTCCGTCCCGTACGAAAGGGTCGGCTCCGGCGTCGAGCAGGCGCAGGATGCCGGGGGCGTCGCCGTGCTGGGCGCGGAGGAAGATGTCTCGGCGCTGGGCGCGCAGGTCGCGCGGCAGCCGCCCGTCGCCGCCGTGCCAGATGTGCCGGACGGCGAAGCAGCCGGTGACCTCGCCGCCGAGCGCCCGCATCGCCGCCTCCCGCTGCTCCTCCTTCGCGGTGTGCGAGGTCCGCAGGTCGCCGTCCCGGACCTGGACGAGGTGCCAGTCGCCCTGGCAGCGCACCCGCAGCGGCGTGAACGGCGGCGGATCGGGCGGTCCGACGGGGCCTTCGGCGGGCGGACGCGCGGGGAACAGCGCAGACCGCACCAGCGGGTGCAGTTCCTCCGGCGTGATGAGCCCGGCGCGCAGCAGGTCGAGGTCTGGCAGACGCCGCCACGCGGGATCGGGCAGCACCCGAAGCTCGTCGTCCACCTTGTTGTTGGAGACCAGCGCCGCCCGCGGGGGGCGGCCGAGCGAGACCACCAGGGAGGACGGCCAGCGGGTCTGGATCCGGAAGCGGCGGTAACGCCGGCCGAGCCGTTTCGCCTCCTCGACGAGCCGGGACGGTGCGATCGGCAGCCCCGACACGAGCGTCGTGTTCTCGGCGCGATAGCGGGCGGGCAGGTCGAGGTTCTGCAGTTCCAGGTCGATCCCGGCCGCGTCGAACGCGGCCTTGATCTCCCCCTGGTCCTGGAGCAGCGTGACGTGCTCGGCCAGTCCCACCGGGGTACGGGTGTCGCCCAGTTCCTCGTCGGCGACCCGGGTGCCGTCGGGGTGGAAGAAGGGGACCCGTTTTCCGTCGCCGTGGCGTTCGAGCAGTTCCGCCGTGTGCCGGGAGTCCCAGAGGTGACGTGCGGAGCTCCAATCCTGCGGCTGCGGCCTCCAGAAGTCGTCCTGGGTACGCGGGATCGCGCCGAACCGCAGGTTCAGATGCTGGGACCCGTCGGCCATGGTGGGGGTGGCGACCCACAGCGTTCCCGCGCGGTGCCGCGCCAGGATGATCTTCTGGTGGGTGGCCAGGGTGCTGCGTCCCTCGCTCAGCCTCGGCAGATGCCAGCGCAGCAGGTCGGGGGCCAGGTGCAGCAGATCCTTCTCAAGCGAGCGGGCGACCACGGCGCCGTACTCGCGGGCCACGGACGCCAGGTCGAAGCCGACCCGCACACGGGCCGCGGCGCAGGCCCCCGCCCAGTCTCCCGCCAGTCGGCGCTCGGCGGCCCGCTCGATCATCCAGCGGGGCACCGCGTACCGGCGAATCCTCCGCCAGTCGGCCAGGTACTGGCCACGTCGATCGATCATGGGTGCCACCCGTTCCAGGGATACCGGTCACCGGTACAGGCTTGCGATCGCCCGCATGTCGGGGTGGGGGCGGGCGGCCGGGCGCAGCCGCGGCGCCAGCGCCCGCTTCACCCGCCGGGGGACACCCGGGCCCAGCCCCACGTACTCCAGGCGCGTGTCGTCGGGGACGCAGGCCAGCAGCGTCTTGGCGCCGCGCCCGGTGATGCCGGTGCGGCGCAGGTCGAGGCGGCGCAGCGGGGTGCCGGGCAGCGCCTCGGCGAGCACGGCCACGCCCTCGTCGCCGGTGGCGTTGGGAGGCGCGCCCAGGGCCCGCTCGGACGACGGCCGGGCCAGATCGAGCGACTCGATCCCGCCGAGGGCGCCGGCGAGCGCGCGTGCGCCGTCCGGGCCGATGCCGTTGCCGCCCAGCCCGAGCCGTACCGGACGGGACCGCCCGGCGCCGGAGGCCGCGCCCGCCAGCACCGCCGCGCCCTCGTCGCCCAGGTGGTTGGCCGCCAGGTACAGCTCCCGGACGCCCGCGTCACGGATCAGCGCGGCCAGCAGGCCGGCCTCAGCGGCGCTCAGCCCGTTGCCGCCCAGGAACAGCCGTTCCAGCGGCCGCGGGCGCTCGGCCAGGGCGTCCAGCAGCGCCCGCAGGCCCTCGGCACCGAGACCGGTGTTGACCAGGTCGAGCGTGCGGATCGTCCGGTTGGTTCGCAGCATCTCCGCCAGCGCACGGGCGCCCGCGTCGCCGACCGGGTTGCGCTTGAGCCAGATCGCCTTGACGGTGCCGTCGCCGGCCAGGGACTCCGCCAGGGCCGCCGCGCCGTCCGGGCCGATCCGGTTGCAGCCGAGGTAGACGGTCTCCAGCCCGTGCCCGGGACGCAGCGCGTCCGCCACGGCGCGTGCGCCCTCGTCGCCGATGGCGTTCGTGCCGAGGAGCACGTGCCGGGCGTGCGGCGAGCCGGCGGCGACGGGCAGCAGCCGGGCCGCGCCCTCGGCGCCCAGCCCCTGCTTGCACAGGTCGACCCGGCCGTCGGGACGCAGCGTCCCGAGCGGGAAGGTCTCGTCGCCGTCCACCGCGGCGGGCTCGGCCAGCCGGTCGAGCAGCGGCACCAGGTCGTTCGGGTCGGCGGCGGGCACGTCGGGGTGCTCGATCGCCGGGCAGCGTACGGGCGTCGGTTCTGCCAATCTCACCACTCCACCGGTCGGTAGTCCTTCAGGAACAATCCGGACAGCCGCTCGCCGCGCACACCGCGCACCACCGGGTCGTACACGCGCGCCGCCCCGTCGATGACGTCCAGCGGCGGGCGGAAGCCGACCGCCCGCTGCGCCTGCTTGCCGGGATGCGGGCGCTCGTCGGTCACCCATCCGGTGTCGACGCTGTTCATGTGGATGCCGGACGCCGCGTAGTCGGCGGCGGCCGTGCGGGTCAGCATGTTGAGCGACGCCTTGGCCATGTTCGTGTGCGGGTGGCGGACGGTCTTGCCCTTGCGGGAGAAGCTGCCCTCCATCGCCGACACCTGCACCACGTACCGGTCCGGCCAGGGCGACGCCTCCAGCAGGCCGCGCAGCCGGGAGGTGAGCAGGAACGGCGCGAACGCGTTGATCAGCTGCACCTCCATCCACTCGCCGGGGTCGACCTCGTGCAGCCGCAGCGTCCAGCTGTTGTGGTCGCGCAGGTCGAGCGGCTGTCCCGTCTCGTCGGTACGGCCCGCGGGGAACAGCGCCTCCAGCGCCTCGGGGTCGGGCCGGGCGACGGCGAGCGCGCCGCCGCTCTCCAGTTCCCGCGCGGGCGGGACGGCGTCCACCAGGTCGATCCGGGCGGCGGGGCCGGCCAGCGCCTCGGCCTCGGCGGCGCGGACCTCGCGGTAGTAGGCGGCGGGCCGCCGGATCGTCTGCGCCGCGTTGTTGATGAGGATGTCGAGATGGTCGAAGCGCTCGTGCGCGGCGCGCAGCAGCCCGGCCACCGCGGGCAGGTCGAGCAGGTCCACGCCGTGGACGTGCAGCCGGTCGAGCCAGTCCCCGGCGTCCGGCACCGCCGCGAACCGGCGGGCGGCGTCGCGCGGGAACCGGGTGGTGACCAGCACCTCGGCCCCGTCCCGCAGCAGCTTGAGCGCCACCTGGAACCCGATCTTCACCCGGCCGCCGGTGACCAGCGCCCGGCGCCCGCGCAGATCGCAGCGCGCGAACCTGCGGGCCAGGTTCTCCTCGGCGCACGGCGGGCAGAGCAGGTGGTACTCGGGATGCAGCTCCCGGTAGCGCGCCTTGCACACGTAGCACGACCGCTCCCCGCCCAGGACGACGGCCGTGCGCGGTCGCGCTTTCCCGTTCGCGGCGGGGGCGGCCGGTTCGGCCGGGGTGGGGGCGGGGTCCTGGTCGCGGAACCGGGTGGTGGCGGCGGTGGCCTCGCGATCGTGGTGGCGCCGGTCGGCGCGGCGCGCGGTCTTGCGGGCCTTCTTGAACTCGCGGTGCGCGCGTTCGACGGCCTGCCACACCTCCCGCAGCCGCGGATCGCCGGTGTCCTGCTCGGTGGGCGCGGGAAGGCGGGCGAGGACGCGGAGGCAGGCGTCGATGTCGGCAGGGTCGATGGGCGCGTCGTGATCGACCGGTGTCATCGGCACTCCCGAACTCCCGCCCCCTCGAACCCCGTCGGCATGGCGGCGACCGCGCATGAGACCGGTCGTGTCCGGATCGGCATCGTCCGGTCGGCGGAGTGCGATGACCGCTGCGCTGTGGCCCCGTCCGTCGGCACGATATCGGGCAGGTCCGACAATCTGCCATCCGTTTCGGCCGGGGAGCGCGGGAGGCAGGACCGGCCGGATTCGAACCGGCGTCCTCCAGCTTGGTGCTTGGGCGCGACGACCTCTGCGCTACGGCCCTGCAGCGCAGGAGCATAGCGCTCAACACCGTCATTCCGCCCGGGAATCGGCCCGTTCGCGCCCTGGCCCGTCCGAATGACCGGGGTGACCCGTGGGTATCAAGGCACCTCGGCCGCCGAGGCGCGCCGCCACGGATACATCCGGACGACCGACACCCATATGACCGACACAGGAGGCGCCATGAGGCAGGACCCGCCGGCGGACGCGGTCACCGGCTCGGTGCATCCGCCGCCCGCTCCCAACCCCGCCCCCCAGCCCGCGCCGAAGCCCGGCCCGCAGCCCGAACCGCCCCAGCCCGGCCCGCTGGTGCCGCCCTCACCGATGCCGCGCCCGGGTCCTCCCAAGCCCGAACCAGAGCCCGAACCCGTCTGAACCCCCGGAACGGGGGACCCGCCACACCGGACGGGTCCCCGCGTTCAGAGCCAGGGGCCGAGGTCCGGAGCGGAGCCGGCGCGCCCGGCCAGCCAGCGCACGAGCTCCGGGCCCTGCCCCGAGGCGACCCGCTTGGTGACGATGTCGTCGATGAGCGCGCGGACCAGTCCGGGCGGCAGGTCGTCGAAGCCGACGCCCGCGTTGAGGTCGATGGCGTGGATCCAGACCTCGCGGGTGCGCATCCACGGGATCTCCGTGGCCGGGACGGTGCGTCCCTGCGCGGTGACGACCTCGTTCTTCCAGGCGTCGTCGGGCAGCTCGCGCAGGTCCTCGGCCAGCGCCTCGGCGGACCCGTGGACGAGCGCGCGCAGCTCAGCGGCGGGGAGCCGCGAGCCCTTCTCGATCTCCTCGTTCCGCTGCTCGTGGCTCGCGTACATCGGGCTGGGCGTCCCGGTGCGGGCCCAGCTCGCCAGGCGGCGCAGCGCCTCGGCGTTGTAGTGGACGTGCGCGACCACATGCCGCCGGGACCAGGACGGCAGCTCCGTGGCCGCGTCCAGCGCGTCGTCCGGCAGGCCGTCCAGGACGCCCAGCAGGACCCGCGTCCCCTCCTCCATCCAGGCGAGCGAGTCGCCGTGCTCCCGGCCCGTCATGACTCGGCCCGCACCGTGTTCTCCAGGCGGCCGATGCCGGAGATCTCGGTGACCACCCGGGAGCCGTCGGCCAGGTAGCGCGGCGGCTTGCGGGCGTGGCCGACCCCGCCGGGCGTGCCGGTGGCGATCACGTCCCCGGGCTTGAGCGTGAGGACGGTGGAGATGTAGCGGACCAGCTCCACCGGGCCGAACACCAGGTCGTCCGTGGCGGCCTTCTGCACCTGCTCGCCGTCCACCGTGCAGCTCAGTTCCAGGGCCGGGGTGGTGCCGCCCGGCAGCTCGTCCGGGGTGACCAGGACGGGCCCGAGCGGGGTGGTGCCCTCGAACGTCTTGCCCTGGAGCCACTGCTTGGTGCGGTTCTGCCAGTCGCGCATGGTGACGTCGTTGAGGACGGTGAACCCGGCGATGGCCGACGCGGCCTCCTCTTGGGACGCGCGCCGCACCGTGGCCCCGACCACCACGGCCAGCTCCGCCTCCCAGTCCATGCCCTCGGTCTCCGGGGGCAGCGCGATCGGGTCGGCGGCGCCGATCAGCGACTCGGCGTACTTGGCGAACAGCGTCGGGGCCTGCGGCAGCTCGCGTCCCATCTCCAGGATGTGCGCGCGGTAGTTGAGCCCCACGCAGATGATCTTTCCCGGGCTGGGGACGAGCGGCGCGTACTCCACCCCGTCCAGCGGCGTCTCGGCCGGGCCCGCCGCGGCGGCCGTGCGGGACCAGTCCGGGGACGCCAGCACCGCGCCCACGTCGGGCGCGCCGAGGGCCGCGTAGCGGTCACCGTCGACCCGTACCGCCTGGGTGCCGTCCGCCGTCCGGATCGTCGCGAGCCTCACTGATGCCGTCCTTCCACGTGTACGCGATCGGCGTGGAGCCGTTCGAAGATGGGAGCGTCGCCGAAGCGGAACAGGTCCAGCTCGGTCTCGTTCGCGGTCAGGGTGAGCGGCGCCCAGGACGGCACCACGATCAGGTCGCCCTGCTCGGCACGCCACTCGTGGTCGCCGACCCGGACCGTGCCGGTGCCCTGGAACACCTGCCACACCGACGACCCGACCTCCCGCCGGGTCGCGGTGGTCGTGCCCGCGCGCAGCCGGTGGAACTCGGCGCGGATCGTGGGCATGACGTCGCCGCCGGTCGAGGGGTTGGTGAACCGTACCGCGGCGTGCCCCGGCTCCAGGACGCCGGGGTGGCCCTCGTCCTCCAGCGCGAGCTGGTCGGCGAGCGCCGCGTCGGTGTGCTCCCACCGGTACGCGGCGATCGGGGAGCTGGGCAGCGGCTCGGTACTGGAGACGGGCCGCAGCCCCGGGTGCGCCCACAGCCGTTCCGAGCGCGACCTGTCGGGGGAGGAGGTGTCGCTGACCTCGTCCGGACCGAACTCGAAGAACGTGGAGCCGACGTAGTGGGAGAACGGGATGTCCAGGCCGTCCAGCCACGCCATCGGCTCGTCGCTCACGTTGTGGTGGCCGTGGAACTGCCAGCCGGGCGTGAGGAGGAAGTCGCCGCGCCGCATCGCGACCGGGTCGCCGTTCACGACCGTCCACACGCCCTCGCCCTCCACCACGAAGCGGAAGGCGTGCTGGGTGTGGCGGTGCTCGGGGGCGTTCTCGCGCGGCCCGAGGTACTGGATGGCGGCCCACAGCGTCGGCGTCGCGAACGGGCGCCCGCCCAGGCCCGGGTTGGCCAGCGCGATGGCGCGGCGCTCGCCGCCCCGGCCCACCGGGACCAGCTCGCCCGCCCGCTCGGCCAGCGGCAGCAGCGACTTCCACCGCCAGGCGTGCGGCACGGCGGCCGGGCGGGGCTCGGGCGGCATCAGGTCGCCGATCTCGGTCCACAGGGGGATCAGCAGCTCCTGCTCGAAGCCGCGGTAGAGCGCGTCCAGTTCGGGCGAGGGCTCGGGCTGGCCCGGACCCTCACCTGGGGTGATGGAGACGGTCATGGGCTCACCGTAGGGCGGTTCTGACAGAAGGGATCTACTATTCTGGTGTGAAGAACAGGCCCCAGTACGCCATCGACTCGGTCGACCACGCCCTGCGCCTGGCGACGCTCCTGCAACAGGAGGGGCCGATGGGGGTGTCGGCGGCGGCGGAGCGGCTCGGCGTCTCCCGCTCCACGGCGCACCGGCTGCTGGCGATGCTGGTCTACCGCGACTTCGCCGAACAGGACGCCGACCGCCGCTACCGGGCCGGGCCCGCGCTGCGTCCCGCCGACGCCACCCCGGCCCCGGTCCGGCTCCTGCACGAGATCGCGCCCGCGCACATGCGCTCGCTGGTCGAACGCGTACGGGAAACGGTGAACCTCCAGGTGCTCGCCGGAAGCGAGGTCCGCTTCCTGGACACGGTGGAGTGCGACCAGATCCTGCGGGTCGGCGACCGTTCCGGCCGTGTCCTGCCCGCCCACCTCAGCTCCAGCGGCAAGGTGCTGCTGGCCGCGCTCCCACCGGACGAACTGGCCCGCCGCTACCCCGACCCGGCCGCCGCCGGAGTCGACCTCGCCCGCCTGCGGCGCGAACTCGCGCTCATCCGCCGCCGCGGCTTCGCGATCAACGAGGGCCTGACCGAAACGGGCCTCAGCGCGCTGGGCGTCGCGGTTCCCTGGCCACGCGACGGCCTCCCCGCCGCGGCGATCTCCGTGGCGATGCCCTCGGCCCGCTTCGACCGCGACCGCATCCCGTTCTGGGTCGGCTCACTGCGCCGCACCGCCACCGCCATAGCCAACGACCTGACCGAAGCCGCCCGCCCCGAAACCACCTGACCCCCAAGCGACACACCGGCCACGGCGCGCCGAGAAGGCTCTCAACCGATACCGACGATTCGGCTGAGGCCGTCCGCCCCGAAGCGGGCTGACCGCCAGACTGCGTGGTGGCCATGGTGCGGTGGCGCGGTTCAGGTCGATGTCGCCGGCGACCTGACCGACGCCGCCCGCGCCGGGACGGGCCGATCCGCCGGCGGCGCGGTGGTCGGAAGGCGATGGTGGGGCTGTCCAGGTCGGTGTCGATGGCTTGACCGGCGCGGCTGGCGCCGGGACGGGTTGACGGGCGGGTGGTGCGGTGGTCGTGGGGTGTGAGGCCCGTTCGGGTCGAGATCGCCGACGGTCTGGCTGGTTTCGTCCGTTCCGGGGCGGGTTGACCGGCGGGTGGAGTGGTGGTCGTGAGGCGGTTCAGGTCGTGTCGCCGACGATCTGCCCGATGCCGTCCGCGCCGCAACGAGTTGATCCGTGAGTGGTGCGACGTCATGAGGCGGTGGGGCCGTTCGGGTCGATATCGCCGAGGACCTGACAGAGGTCGTCCGTTCGGGGGCGGGTTGATCGGTGGGCGCGGTGATGGTCATGGGGTGGTGAGGTTGTTCAGGTCGAGGAGGATTTCGGAGATCGTTTCCGGGGGCAGGTCGGCGAACACGGGTGTGTCGTCCGTGCGGTCGATGAGCGAGACGCGGGTGATCTCGCGGTCGTCTTCCTGGCCGACGAGGTCCGGGCGAAGCCCATGGTTGAGGGTGATGACCACCTGGCGGTCGCCGCCCACGTTTCGTGCTATTTCCGTGATGCCCTCATATGCCAGCTCGGCCGCGTCCCAGGCGCCGCTACGTAGCGCCAGCAGCCTCTTGGCCGGTGCGTGCAGGCCCTCGAACTGGGCGAGGCGGTCGCCGGCCGCCTCCTCCTTCGTCAAGGTGTGGACGGGACGAGCCAGTTGCGGGAAGGGTTGGAGGATCTCGTAGTCGGCGAACAGCTCCGCCCACGCGCCCAACTGGTCACCCAGGCGTACCGGGTGCCCGACCGCGACCTGGGCCGAGTCGGGCAGGTCCAGCGCGTCGTCGCGGACGTCGGCGAAGGTGCGGTCTTCGGCGATGCGGAAGTGGGTGAGCTCCCCGCCGGTCTCGGCCGTCCAGATCAGGCGGCGCGCGATGTGCCAGACCAGCGGGTGGTCCACCAGGAAGGCGCGGAACTCGGGCACCGGCCAGCGGCGCCGGTCGGCCATCGCCCGCTCCAGGCGGCGCAGATGGTCGGCGGCGACCTTCGCCACGTCCTTCTTCAACGCGGCGAACCGCTGGTAGGCGGCGGGAGCCAGGTCGGAGTCGTCGGCGGCCGACGGGCGGGGCAGGGTGGTGCGCGCCTTGCCGTCCTCGTCGAGCACAGAGGGATTGAGCCGCTCGTCGAAGCCGACCCGGAACCGCCGGGGGCCGTAGTCGAGCGTCATGCCGCCGTCCGCCTCCAGGCCGAAGGTCGGCGCCAGCCGGTCGGCGAGCTGCTCGGGGCTCAGCCCTCTGTCGGCGGCCACCTGCTCCAGCCTCTCCCGCGCCTTCTTCCGCAGCGGTGCCGACCGGGCCGACAGCGCGATGCCGTTCAGATGCGCCATGGCCACGTCGGAGCCGATCGTCGCCAGGACGTCCAGTCCCGCGGCCACGCGCGCGTTGCGCCTCTCGGCCGCCCAGGACCGCAGCAACGGGGCGAGGCGGCGTGCCGCCTCGTCGTCGCCGAGCCGGCCGAGCTGGTGGAGCGCCCAGTTGTCGCCGGGCTGCACGCCGTGGGTGTCCCAGCGGCGGAACACCTCCCAGGAGAACCGGGCCAGCGATTCCGGGTCGCACGCCTCGCGGACGATCTCCACGCCCGGGTACACCTGGTCGGGCGTCGAGATCGACAGCATGGTGAGCACATGCCCGACGGCGTCCGCGGGCAGGGCGAGGCCGCGTTCGCGCAACAGCACCTGAGGGAGGAGCCGCGGATCGGCCCACGCTCCGAGCTTCGGCAGCCGGGCGGGGAAGGTCTCCAGCGGATCGGTGGCCAGCAGGCTCGCGATGGCGTCGGCCGCGCGCTGCCCGTGCTCCGCCGCCGCCTCGGCGGTCGCTTCCTCGCCGTGCGTGGTCGCCAGGAGGCGCAGCGCCGCCTCGGCCTCCCTGCGCCGCGCGCCCTGCTTGCCCAGGGCCGGAGGGACCAGGAACGGGACGGCGTTCAGCCCGTGCCGTTCCAGCCAGGCCGTCGCCGCCGCGCGCCGCCGCGGCACGCGGGCCAGCCAGTACGCCACCGTGCCGGCCGCCTCCGCGCACAGGAACGGCTGGATCAGCTGATCGCAGAGGTACGTGTTCACCCGGTGGATGCCAAGGAACAGCTCGAACGCATCCAGTTGGAACCTCGCCAGGATGCGCTGCGGCGCGGCCCAGGAGGGGTAGAGGGACGGATGCTCATAGTCGGGCGTCCAACCGGTCAGCAGCGGACGCACCATCTCCTCGGGCCCGAACGCGAGCATGTTCACCTGCCGCACCTGCGCCAGGCGGCGGAAGTCCTCGACCGCCTCGGTCCAGTCGTCCGGCTCGGCAGCCCGGTACAGGCCCGTCCGCTGGTTCAGCCACCGCTCCCGTTCACCGGGCGCCCACGTGATCGACCGGCGGTCCGGGACGGTCAGGTCCGGGATGACGACCGGCTTGGCCTTCTTCCGCCGGGTCTTCCACGGGGGCTCGACCAGCAGGCGTGGGAGGGCGTCGGCGGGCGCGTCGGGGACCTGGGCGGTGACCGCGTCCAGTAGCGTCCCGACGACCTTGCGCGCCTGCTCCGGCAGGCCGGGCAGCGCGGAGGCGGCGAGGTCCGGGTGGGCGCGCACGTGGCCGCGCAGCAGGTCGGTGACGGTCTGGGCGGTACGGGACGTCCCGGAGGCGCGGGGACCGAGGAGCCGCAGGGCGCGGACGGGAAAGCGTTCCATGGCGCCGACCAGGATGGGCTGGACGTGCTTGTCGCCCGCCCGCTCGGCCAGGATGTCGAACGCCGCGTCCTCAGGCAGGAGGGCAAGGGCCTTGTAGAGGGTCCTGCCTGATTCGACGTCGCTGTAGCGCAGCCACGCCGTCAGCAGAGGGAGGGCGGCGGAGCCGAGCCCGTCCACCAGGGTGGCGATGACGTCGTCGCCTTCGTAATGACGCCAAGGCTCCTGGATGTGGGTTAAGAAAAGGTCGGCGTGGTCGGGGGTGTCCAGCGCGCAGCGCAGCCTCCAGAGGTGCCTGTGCCACTGCCGGTTGGCGTACTGCGGATCGGTGCAGCAGTCCTCCACCCAGTCGTGCCTCTCAGGCACCAGATAGGCCGTCGCGAGCCGGTGCGCGTACGTCGTGCGGTGCTCTTCCAGCCTTTCGACGGCCGCGCGGTACTCGTCGTCGGCCGCGACCGCCAGGAGGGTGCGTGCGCTGCGCAAACAGGCGTTGCCATGCGAGGGCACGAAGTCGGGGTACACGGCCGGGTGCTCGGGGAGCCCGGTACGCGGGTTGACGACGAGCGCGTCCGCTTCGACGGTGGCGCACACGGCGAACGCGAGGCCGTGCTGGGCGGCCCACGCCACCGCCTGCCCTTCCGGCATCGCCCAGTCCCGGGACGTGGGGCCCGTGGACACGACACGGGAGACCATCGCGGCGCCCAACGGGTCGGGCTCGTCCCGCAGGAAGCGGCGGGCGCTCTTGACGAGGGCGGAGTCGCCGTGCTTGGCCAGCGACCGCTCCAGGTGGTGCGAGTCGTGCGCGGTCAAGTCGGGCGGTCGCTCCATGCCGGACGCGACCTCGGCTGGGGGCAGATGGCGGCCGCCACGGCGCGGGTGGACCCGCGACCGCCACGCGTCCGGCAGGTGTGCGAGCTGTTCTTCCACGAGGACTGAACGTAGCGGGCCGGTACGACAGAGCGCCGGGATCCGGTTCAGAGACCGAGGCCGGGGAAGATCCGGGCGGCGTTGCCGGACAGGACCGCGCGCAGCGTCGCCTCGGGCAGGCCGAGATCGCCGAGCGCCGCCACGTTGCGGGACGCCCCGGGCACGCCCGGCCAGTCCGTCCCGAAGATCCACCGTTCGGCGAGCCGGGACAGGCCGAAGCGGGCGTAGTACTCCGGCAGCCGCTTGGGCGGCAGCCCGGCCAGGTCGAGCCACACGTTCGGCTTGGACAGCGCCAGGAAGGCGGCGGTGTCGTACCACCACCCCCGGCCGCCGTGCGCGAACACGAAGTGCACGTCGGGGAAGTCCTCGATCACGTCCAGCATCAGCTGCGGGTCGCCGAACCGGGTGCGCGCCCCCGGAAAGGTGGACGTTCCCGAATGCAGGATCACGGGGACGCCGCGTTCGGCGCACAACGCGTACACCCGGTACAGCTCGGGCTCGGCGGGGGAGAAGCCGCCGTGCACGGGGTGCAGCTTGACCGCGACCGCGCCCAGGTCGAGCTGCCGTTCGGCCTCGGACGCGACGGGGTGGTGCAGGTGCGGGTTGACGTTGGCCACGAGCCGGAACCGCACCGGGTTGAACTCGACGATCGGCAGCACGTCCTCGATGGGCTGGATGCCGGTGGCCCGCGGGCTGTACTCGCAGAACAACAGCGCCCGGTCGACCCCCTCGGCCTCCAGCAGGGCGTCCAGCCGCTCGGGCACCGGAACGCCCTGCTCGTCGTAGGCGTCCCGCCAGGGATGCGGGCCGGAGTACCGGTCCGCCCACTCAAGCCACGCCGGCCTGAGCGTCGACAGCCGCGGAACGTGCATGTGCGCGTCCACGACCACCAGGTCGTCGATCACTTGATCTCCATATCGGAGGAGTCCGGCCGAACCTCGGAACGGGCCAGGTCGCGCAGCACGTTGCGCCGGATCTTGCCGGTCGCCGTCTTGGGTAGTTCCTCCAGCGCCACCACGGCCCTGGGTCGCTTGAACGAGGCCAGTTCTTCCCTGCACCACGCGATGAGCTCGTCCGGCTCCACCTTGCCACCCGGCTTGGGCACCACGCACGCCACCGGCTTGTCCAGGTCGTCGGCGTCCGGGACCCCCACGACCGCCACCTCGGCGACGTCGGGATGGGCGAGCAGCCGTTCCTCCACCTCGGTGGGGGACACCCAGATGCCGCCCGCCTTGAGCAGGTCGTTGGTGCGGCCCATGCAGGTATAGGTGCCGTCGTCGTTGCGGACGTAGGTGTCACCCGTACGGCACCAGTCGCCCAGGAAGACCCTGCGCGAGGTCTCGGCGCGGCACCAGTAGCCCACGGCGGCCGACTCGCCCCGCACGTACAGCTCGCCGGGCTCGCCGACGCCCTCGATGAGGCCGCCGCTGTCGGGGTCGCGCAACTCGATGTCGTACCCGGGCACGGGCGTCCCGGACGAGCCAGGATGCACCTTGCCGGGCCGGTTGGAGATGAAGATGTGCAGCATCTCCGTAGAACCGATCCCGTCCAGCACCTCCACGCCGAACCGGTCGAGCATGCCGTGGTACATCCTGGGTGGCAGCGCCTCACCCGCCGACACGCCCTGCCGTACCGTGGCGAACGCGTCGTCCGGGACGTCCGAGGCGAGCAGCGGGCCCCAGAAGCTGGGCGTGCCGAACAGTAGCGTCGCCTGGTCGGCCGTGGCGCGCCGCGCGAACAGGTCGGGCGACGGACGGGACGGCTCCAGCAACGCCGTGGCCCCCACCGACAAGGGGAAGAACATCGAATTGCCGATTCCGTATGCGAAGAACAGCTTCGCCACGGAAAGGCAGCGGTCGCCTGGGCGGACCCCGAGCACCTGCTGCCCGTATAGCTCCGCCACCATCTTGATATCGATATGCCGGTGCATCGCGGCCTTGGGCTTGCCCGTCGTACCGGACGTGTAGAGCCAGAGGGCGGGAGATTCGGGCCAGGACGCATAGGCGTGGGCGACGTCCATCCCTTCGCCCGCCTCCAGGAACCGCTGCCACGTACGGCCCTCGACATGGGACGGCAGGCCGGAGATGTCGTCCCCGGTGAGAACGACGTGCCGCACCTCGGGCGCGTGCTGGAGCGCGCCCCGTACCGCTTGGCCGAACGTACTGGACCCCAGGACCACCCGCGCACGGGAGTCGGCCACAAGCGTCCCCAGCTCAGGTCCGGTCAGCATGGTGGAGCAGGGAACGGCCACGGCGCCCAGATGCATGATGGCGAGCAGGGCGGAGAACATCTCGACGTCGTCCACCATGCACAGCAGCACCCGCTCCTCGGGCCGGACGTCCAGCGCGCGCAGGCCCGCCGCAACGCGCCGCACCTCCACCGACAACTGCTCGTAGGTGAGCGCCCGGCCCGGGGACAGGACGGCCGCGCGATCGCCGTCCCCCGCGCGCACATGCCGGTCGACCAGGTAGTCCGCGGCGTTGAACAGCTCTGTCACAGCGGCCGCCTCTCTCCGGAAGCTTCTGCTCGGCCCAATCCTCTACATCTGCACACAACCTCGTCAAGGTTCTGTAGAACAAGGGCATGGGGGCGATGATGTCCGGGGACGGGCGCGGTCCGAACCGACCGACGAAGGGAGCACGATGGCCAAGGTCTACACCTCAGCGACCATGTCCCTGGACGGATACATCTCCGGCCCCGGGGAAAGCGGCTTCGACCGGCTGTTCCGCTGGCACGAATCCGGGGACGTCCCCGTCCCCCTCTTCGACTGGACGATGCACCTGTCCGAGCCCAGCGCGCTGCACTGGCGCGACATGATGGCCACCACCGGCGCGGGCGTGATCGGCCGCAGGCTCTTCGACCTCACCGACGGCTGGGGCGGCCGGACCCCAGGCGGGCACCCCTGCTTCGTCGTCACCCACAGCGCCCCCGAAAGCTGGAAGGACCGCGAAACCGAGGTGCCGTTCACCTTCGTCACCGAAGGCGGCGTCGCCCGAGCCATCGAACTCGCCAAGGCCGCCGCCGACGGCAAGAACGTGAGCGTCACCGGCGGCAACCTGGCCGGCCAGGCCCTCAACGAAGGGCTGCTCGACGAGGTGTGGTTCGACCTTGTCCCAGTCGTACTGGGCGACGGCGTCCGCCTACTGGACAACCTGGAGAACACCCCGGTAACCCTCGAAGGCCCCATCACCGTCATCCAGGGCAACGGCGTAACCCACCTCCGCTACCGCGTCATCCACTCTCCGTAACGCCGCCACACGGCGTATCCCATGGGCCCCGGCGAGAGAGCTGGCGCACGCCCCGAGCCCCCTCGAAAACCCCGTCGACGAGATGAGCAGCAAGCGGAGGGTGCTCAGTCCAGGTCGAAGGCGATCGGGTGCGAGGGGGAGTCGAGCCAGACGTCCTGCCCATCGGGGGTGACCGTGACTCCGTACCGGCTGCGGTCAGGCTCGCCCCAATGCATCCACAGTGAGTAGGCGCTGTAAATGGCGTCCCACGACAGTTGCTGGCCGTGGAGAGGCTGTGTGGCGCGTCGCGGGGCGGCGAAGCGTCCCACGGCGGTGCCGTCGTCCCGCACGGTGAGAGTGGCCAGCGCCCCGTCCGGGTGGATGGTGGGAGCCCACGGAACGACGATGAGCCCACCCGGCCGAGTCTGTTCAACCCACGCGTAGGGGACGGTGTGTACGGCCGCCGTGACGATCACGCGATCGAAGGGGGCATACGAGGGCGCACCCTCCACCCCGTCCCCAATGATCAGGACCACTTCGGGGTAACCCGCCGCCCGCAGAGCACCCCGAGCGTAGTCGGCCGCGGCACGGTCGATCTCGACCGTGACCACCTCGGCGCCGAGCGCCGCGAGACAGGCCGCGTTGTAGCCGATCCCCGTACCGACCTCCAGGACCCGCATCCCAGCCTCAAGCCGCAGCGCCGCGAGCATCTGCGCCATCATCGGACGCGCCGTCGAGGACGCGATCGGCTTCCCGTCTGCCGCGACCCGCGACACGACGAAGTCGTCTGCCCCGACCGCCTCCTCCCACGCTTCGGGTTCCGCGTCCCGCGAGATCGGCACCGACTCGCCACCCCGATAGGCCCACACCGTCCCGGGCATGAAGAACCGCCGATCGACGGGCGGCAGCCCCTCGTACTCGCTCACGAACCGGCCTTCCCGCACGCCCAGGAAGCCCAGACGATCTTCCCCGGCTCGTCGAGCAGCCGAACACCCCAGTCCTCGACGAGCGCGGCCATCATCATCAGGCCACGGCCGGAGGTCTCCTCGACGTCCAGTTGCTTGAGAACGGGCAACTGAGGCCCTTCGTCCCAGACCTCGACCAGAACGCCTCGCCCGTCCGGCACGATCCGGACGACGATGCAACCGGCACCAACGTGCTTGTAGGCGTTGGTGACCAGTTCTGTAACGACGAGTCGCCCGACATAGTCGTCGGCGATCTTCAATTGACGAAACCGCTCGGCAAGGAACCGTCGCGCCTGCGCCGGCGCCCGATCGGAAGGCGCCAGAACCAGAACCGGCACCTCAGGCGCAAGACCCACTGCTGACATGGCTGAACCTCTGAACATGATCGGCGGGAGATCCAGACATGAGCCGCATATCGGCTTATGAAGACCTATCGGATCACCCTGTGTCGTCGAACGGTCACGATTCAGTCATGCGAAGGCGTACGCTAGTGGGGCAACGGTCAAGGAGTGTCACGGCAGCAACAATCACTACCCAAGTTGCTAACTCTCGGAGTCGTCATGTCGCCGCAGAACAAGATCAAACCCGAGTTCCTGAGCTTCGGCGCTGAGGTCAAGCGACTCCGAGCTGCCGCTGGCCTGCGGCAACAGGATCTGGCCTCCCTGGTCAACGTGACCCGCAGTTACATCACACAGGTGGAGTCTGGCCGTACGCGCTGCCGCCGCGACTTCGCCCTCCGGCTCGACCGGGCACTCAAGTCGGGGACGGCTATAGCCGAAGCCTGGGACGATCTACTAGAATCAATCAAGACCGAGAGATATCCGACATTCTTTGTTAACTTCACGAAGGTAGAGCAATCGGCGATCGTCTTCCGCGCCTATGATGAGCGCTTGGTGCATGGACTGCTTCAAACAGAAGCCTATGCACGCGTACTTCTCAAGAACGAGGATAAGGTCAAGTCGAGAATGCGGCGACAGGAGATCCTGGACAGGGACCCTGGCCCTCTCGTCTCCATCATCCTCGATGAGACAGTGCTATATCGCGAGGTGGGTGGACCGCAGGTGATGCGGGAGCAACTGGAACACCTGATCGAACTTTCTCGCACCGAGAAGGTTCAACTCCAGATCGCTCCTATTCAATATGTACGGAATGTGCATGGGTCATTTGCGATCGCCACGCGTTCAGATCACAGGCAAGTTGCCTATGCCGTCATGGCCTGGGGAGGTGAGACAACAACAAACGAGGACGACATAGCCGCGGTCAATGGAACTTTTCTCGTGCTTCAATCGGAAGCGCTCAACGTAAGGGATACGCGATCTCTCATCAGAAAGGTGATAGAGGAAAAATGGACACGATGAAGGTGCACTGGCGCAAGTCTTCCCGCAGCAGCGAGCAGGGTGACATGTGTGTCGAGTTGGCGCTTGTCGCCGGCTCTGTCGCCGTCCGCGACAGCAAGGACCCGGATGGCCCTGCGCTCATGATGAGCCGACGGAGCTTCGGCCGCCTGGCCGCCGCCTTGAAGAACGTCTAAATTCGCAAACAGCAAGGCCCAGGTGGCGCAGCGCAGGCCGATCCGGCCGACAACTCCGCCGAGTTGTTGGCCGTCCCGCGTTGTGTAGCGTTCCGAGGGAAGGTCGCCTACTTCGCCAATGCGAGAGACGAAACCATCAGCGCTCAACGAGGGATATTGCCATCCTGAACCAACCGTGCGCCAGTCTGCGGGCAGATGCCCTCAACGTCAGAGAAACGCGAGCACTGGTTGGAAGGGTGAGAGACGAGAGATGGACTTGGCCCAGGTGGCGTGGCGCAAAGCGTACCGTAGTCCTGCTCAGGCCGATAGCTGTGTTGAGGTGGCCGCCATCCCGAGCGCGGTAGCTGTCCGAGACAGCAAGGATCCGGATGGCCCTGTAGTAATCCTAAGGCGCCAGGGTTTTCCGACGTTTCGTCCGTGCTCTGAAGAACACATGAGCGCCTAGCCAGGCAGTGCGTCAGGGAGCGACAGGAATGGATAAAGCGGTATGGCGTAAAGTATCACGCAGCCACGACGATGGCGATCAATGTGTTGAAGTCGCCTCGTTCGCCAAGGTAGTAGCGATCCGCGACAGCAAGGACCCAAATGGTCCCAAACTCATGCTGAGCCGCCAAAGCTTTCAGCGCTTTGCTTGTGATCTGAAGAACGCCCAGGGCGATAGTGACGCCGAGGTGAGAGAGTGATGGACCTGACAGGAGCGCTCTGGCGCAAGTCTTCTCGCAGCAGTGAGCAAGGTGACATGTGTGTCGAGCTAGCCATCGTTGCCGCCACGGTTGTCATCCGTGACAGCAAGAACCCTAATGGCCCCAAGCTCATAATGAGCCGGCGACACTTCCGTCAGATGGCTGCCGCCTTGAAGAACGCCTAGATCCACAAAGGGCAAGGCCAGGTAGTGCCGCCCATGGCCGCCCCCGGCCGACAACTTCCGCCGAGGTGACGGTCATCCCGTGATGTGTTGCGTCCGAACGGAAGCAGCCTGCGCCCTGAACGCGGCAGACGAACCACCAGCGTCGGCTAGAAGACCTTGTCAACCTGAACCAAACGTTCCTAGTCTGAAGGCAGAAGGGATCAACGTAGGAGATGCCAGAGCGCTGAGCAGAGAAGAGCTGGATGAGAGATGACCCTGAGCAATGTGGAGTGGCGCAGAGCCACCCGCAGCACGGTTCAAAATGACAACTGCATCGAGGTGGCCAGCGCCAGGAACTTCATCGCGGTACGCGACAGCAAGAATCCAACCGGGCCTAAGATCATCCTGAGCCGTCAAGGGTTTCGACGTTTAACTGAGGCCCTGAAGAACACTTGAGGTCATCGACGTCAGGCTGTGCTAATGGGGACAATGAGGTCAGACACGATCCTATGGCGTAAGGCATCTCGCAGCCATGAGGATGGTGACCAGTGTGTGGAAGTGGCCTCGCTTGCCAACGTGGTAGCCGTCCGTGACAGCAAGGATCCCAACGGTTCAATACTGATTTTGAGTCGACGGGATTTCGCTCGCCTGGCCAGCGCCTTGAAAAACGTCTAGGTAATAGCGAGTGTCGAAGTGAGTGAGTGATGGACCTGACAGGAGTGCTCTGGCGCAAGTCTTCCCGCAGTAGCGAGCAAGGCGACATGTGTGTCGAGCTGGCGCTCGTCCGCGGAGCTGTAGCCATCCGTGACAGTAGGGACCCAGACGGTTCCAAGCTCATGATGAGCCGGCGGAGCTTCGGCCACTTGGCCGCCGCCCTGAAACGCCCTTCAAAGCTTAAAGGCTGAACGTTCCAGCGACCAAGGCGCGCTGGACCTCCAGCATTTGACGAGCGAATGCCATGACCTCCTGCGTGAACTCATCGACTTCTTCGGGAGGGATCACATTCTCGTCCCGTAGCTTTCCCAGAATTAGCATTTGGGCAGTTACAGCGACGTCTGGGTCATTGGTCGAGTGATGGATGTCGTTCGGATGCACCGTGCCGAGCGCTACTAGGATCAGCTCCTCAAGAACACGAGGATCAAGGATTTCCGCATTCTTGCCGTGCGAGATTCGCAGGTCGGCCACGAACCGGATGATCTCCCTGCGGTAAAAGGGGTTCCCGAATCTTTTTTGTATCCCAATCATGGCGGCCGTGAGCATCAGGAGCCGCGCTGCTTCGACATCAGGATTGTCTGGATTCGCATCGAACGGCTCTAGGCCCCCAATATCGCCCCCAAGGAATCGGCGCAGTGGCTCCAGGTGCTCATCCCGAAACTCGACTTCGATCGGCTCTGGGCCCATCAGAAGAACTCCTCCGCCAGATCTCGTGAGCGTTCCACAAACTCACTGAGCTGATCCGGAGTGTAATCGGCGTCGGCTACCAGCAAACTCAAAAGAAAAACTTGAGTATCGAACGCCACGTTGTTGTCCACATCGTCCATTGCTTCAGGTGGAAGTCTTTCAAGTGCAACGTTGATCTGCTTCTCAGCAATGACGGGGTCTATGGTTTCAGCGGCATCGTCCGAGCGAGCCCGTGAGGACGCGACGTAATCGATCACCTCTTCTTCGCTCGCAGGCTGACCTGCCTTGAGGAAACGTCGCTGAACGGCCTCCAAAAAAGCCGCGGTGATCAATTGTACGTACGGGCCGTTGATCTCTTCTTTGGTCAGTTGGCTCATCAGTTGCTTGTGGTCATCCCACTGGCGAGCTAGCTGGGCATACAAGGTGCGAGTGATCTGATCCCTGATTTGCATTTTAGCTCCTGCTGAGTAGTGCCTTCATCAGTTGTCCGGCCTTGATGCCGACGACGACTGCTGCCGCTCCTGCAATCAGGGTACCGCCCACCTTCGCCTGGATGGGGGCCTCCATCTCGAAACGAGAGTCTTTTACAACGCTTGGGTGACCGATGGGTGGTTTGTCGGGAATGGTGCGGTCGATCTTCGGCATCGTCGAATCAAGATTCTTCTGTGCATCGTCAGGATTCTTGTTCAGCGCTCTCAACGCGTCACCCAGCCGCCTCGGCCTCTCTGGATCTCTCCCAAGGTCCGTTTCCTCGTCCACAGGCTTCAGGGGGTCGCCGCGGTCGGCGGAGCGGGGGCCTTCGTAGCCTGGGCCTTCGAGTTCGAGGTCGGGCATGAGGACCCATTTGACCTCGCCGTCCTCTCCCACGTACGCCTGGGCGCGGAAGGGGGAGTCGTCGCGGGTGGCAGGGTCTTGGGGTTCGGCGGGTTCGGCGACCTCGGTGGACGGTTCCCTGTGTTCGCGGTCGGGTTGCGTGCCGTCATTGGCGGGTTCGGGCTGGTCGGACTGGCCGGTGTGGTCCTGCGGTGGCTCGTCTGGAGCGGCGTCGGGTTGTTGAGGCCGATCGGTGGTCTCGGCCTGTTGTGGGGCTGACGACCGCTCGATGGCGGGTTCAACTGGTGGTGCGGTTTCGCTGTCCGGCCGCTGCTCTGGGATGCGGGGTTCGCGTTCGTCGGCGACTTCTGCTGGTTCTTGTGGGGTGTTCCAGCTTCCGTCGGTTCCGCGTCTTCCTTCTGGCGTCGGCTCGGGTTCGGTGGGCGAGGCGGGGAGTTCGCTTGCGTCCTGTTCCGGTGCGGGATGCTCTCGGCCTAGCCAGGGTGCGCCGTCGCTGGTCTCGGGGAGTCTGGTGAGTTCACCCTGTGGTTCGGTGGTTTCGGGCTTGTCCTCGCGGGCGCCCGGCTCGCGAGAATTTTTGTCTTCGCCGGGACGCTGGTCTCGTTCGTTCTTGGTGTCGCGGTCGGGGAAGCGGTCCTGGTCCGCTTGCGGTGAGTTCTCCTGGGCGCGGTCAGTGTCGTCCCTGGCTTCCCGGGTGGCGGGTTGTTGGAACGACTCGGTGTAGGCGCGGCGCGAGTCCAGCCGGGGGGTCAACGATTCGCTTGACCCTGGTGTGGACGGTTCTGGGCGGCGACTGCGGTCCGTCTCGGCGGTTTCGGGCGAGTTGGTCTTGTCTTGTTCCGCTCGGCTCGACCGGCTGTCCTGCTCTCCGGGCTTCTTGTCGGTGGAGGGCTTCTGCTCCGTGGTCGCTTGGGGGGCTTCGCCTCGGGCTACGGCTCGGCTTTCCAGGCGGGACGGGTAGCCCGGGGCGCCAGGAGTGTCCGCAGTGGGGGCCTGGTCCTTGGGCTGGTCGCCGTTGGTTTCCAGGGTGGTGCCGCGATCGGTGCGCTCGAGCGACATCGGGTCCTCCGCTGTCGGGGTGAGGCCGGCTCGATCACGGCGGGGTTGTGGCCGCCTCAGGTGGCACGGGGGTCAGGCTAATGAGTCAGAACCCCTTTGAGAACCCTAGGGCACGGGGTCTTCGGAGATAGGGGTTTCTGTCATTTCTGGTACGAGAGCCCGGTGCGGTGCGGTTCACGGACTAGCGCTCGTCGTAGTGTCGCCGGGCCTGTTCGACGCGATCGAGGTTGGTGGCGGCCCATTCGGCGAGGTGGGCGAAGAGAGGGGCGAGGCTGCGGCCGAGGTCGCTGATCTCGTATTCGACGCGGGGCGGGACCTCGGGGTGGTAGGTGCGGATGACCAGGCCGTCGCGCTCCAGTTGGCGGAGGCGCTGGGTGAGCACCTTGGGAGTGATGTTCGTGACGCGCCGTTCCAGCTCGACGAACCGCTGGCGGCCGAAGGTGTGGAGCGACCAGAGGATCGGCGTGGTCCACCGGCTGAACACGATGTCCACGACCGGAGAGATCGGGCATGCCTGCTCGGGGTCGGTCATGGCGCCGGCCGCGGGCCAGTTCGTCTCGGTCGCCATGGGTTCCACCCCTCTGAGGTAGTTACTTTCCTCTAGGTACCTACTATACCGAGGCTGTTAGCGTCGCCTGTCATCGCGACAAGACGGGAGTGATCATGATTACGGTGACGGGTGCGACCGGGAACGTCGGACGGTCGCTGGTGCGGGCCTTGACGGAGGCCGGGGAGCGGGTGACGGCGGTGTCGCGGGGCCTGGCTCCGGTGGACCTGCCGAGCGGGGTTCGGCATGCGCGGGCCGACCTGTCCGCGCCGCGGACGCTGCGGACTGCCTTCGACGGTGCCGAAGCGCTGTTCCTGCACGATGGTGGAAAGGGCGGCCAGGGACTCGACGCGCGAGCCGTCCTGGACGTGGCCAAAGGCGCCGATGTCCAGCGGGTGGTGATGCTGTCGTCGCAGGGCGTGGTGACCAGGCCGGAGTCGCCCTCGCACGGGGGTGTCATGCGGGCGATCGAGGAGGCGGTGCGCGAGTCCGGTCTGGCCTGGACGATCCTGCGGCCCGGCGGCTTCGCGTCCAACGCCCTCGCCTGGGCGGAGTCGGTACGTGCGAAGCGGACCGTCGCGGCGCCGTTCGGTGATGTGGGGATCCCGCTGGTCGATCCGGCGGACATCGCGGAGGTCGCGGCCGTGGCCCTGCGCAAGGACGAGCACTCGGGCCACGTCTACGAGCTGACCGGACCGGCGGCCGTCACGCCCCGGCAGCAGGCCGAGGCGATCGGCGCGGCCCTCGGTGAGGCGGTGCGGTTCGTGGAGCTCACCCGGGCCGAGGCGCACGCGCGGATGGCCGCGTTCATGCCGGAGCCGGTCGTGGAGACCACACTGGCCGTCCTGGGCGAGCCCAACGCCGCCGAGCTGCGGCTCAGCCCGGACGCCGAGCGGGTGCTCGGCCGCCCGCCCCGCCCCTTCGCCGAGTGGGCTCGGCGCAATGCCGCAGCCTTCCGGTAAGAGGTGACGCGTCCGCCGCCGGCCGCCCGGTCCCTGAGTTCGCTTCTTGACGTGTTCCACAAACGTTTTCATACTCGCGGGCATGACCTCGATCCGGGCGGTCGCTCTGGCCGCGGGTGTGTCGGTGTCGACCGTGTCACGGGCGATCAACAATCCCGAGCTGGTCAACGCCGAGACCCGGCAGCGGGTGCTGGAGTGCGCGGACCGGTTGGGTTACCGGCCCAACCGGGCCGCCCGGTCGCTGGTCCTGGGACGGACGTCCAATGTCGGGCTGATCGTGCCCGATATCGCCAACCCGGTGTTCGCCCCGTTCATCAAGGGTGTCGAGGCGTACTTCCGTGACACCGACTACGCGGTGTTCCTCGCCGACACCGACGAGGACGCCGCGACCGAGGTGCGGCTGGCCGAGGCCATGGTCGAGCGCGCCGACGGCCTGATCCTCTGCGCGCCGCGTATGTCGGGGATGCGGGTGCGGGCCATCGCCGCCAAGACCACGGTCGTGCTGGCCAATCGGCTCAGCCGCACCGTCCCGTCCATCGCGCTGGACTTCGGGCCGGGCATCGCGCAGGCGCTGTCGCACCTGAACGCGCTCGGGCACCGGCGGATCGCCTTCTTGGCAGGGCCTCGCGACTCCTGGTCCAACAGGCAGCGGCGCAAGTTCCTGACGGCCGGGTGCGCCGAACGGGGCATCGAGCTGATCGAGCTGGGCCCGTACGAGCCGAAGTTCACCGGTGGGTACCGGGCCGCCGACGAGGCGCTGGCCACGGGGGTCAGCGCCGTTCTCGCCTACAACGACCTGGTGGCGCTGGGCGTGCTGTCCCGGCTGCACGCCCGTGGCGTGCGGGTGCCGGACGACCTGAGCATCGTCGGCTTCGACGACGTGCCCACCGCCTCGATGGTGTCACCGCCTTTGACCACCGTGGCCGTGCCGATCCCGGCGCTGGCGCGCGCCGCGTCCGCCATGCTCCTCGCCGAACTCAGGGCGGCCGACCCCGACGCGGGGAGGGTCGCGCCGCCGCCACGCCCGCCGGCGCCGGAGCTGGAGACCCGACTGCTCATCCGGAGCACCACCGGGCCGACCTAGCCCGGACCCTTCCAGGAGGACCACCCCCCATGAGAACTCCGCTGCGCACCTCCGCCGTCATGCTGGCCGCCTCCGTGATCGCCTGGCTGTCCGCCTGTGGCGCGCCCGAGAGCGGGACGGGCTCGGCCGGCGAACCCGCGCTCGCCGACGTCAAGGCGCCGTCCGACCCGGTCACGCTGAACATCGTCGATGTCGCCGGCAACCTCCAGCTCACCCAGAAGATCTTCGACAACTACAAGGCCGCCAACCCCAAGCTGGTCGAGCGGATCACCTACACCAAGCTCACCTCGCCCGAACTGGCGGGCAAGGTGAAGGCTCAGCAGGACGCCGGCCGGCTGGACATCGATCTGGTGCTGACCGGCACGGACGGGCTCTCGGCCGGGCTTGAGCAGAACCTGTGGGTGGACCTGGTCGGCAAGTACTCCAGCAAGCTGCCGAACCTGAACTCCATCTACCTGGAGCCCGCCGCCAAGATGCAGGCGCTCGCCAAGAACAGGGGCGTCACCGTGACGTACTACCCGTCCGGGCCGCTCATCGAGTACGACCCCAAGACCGTCCCGAACCCGCCCAAGACCGCCGACGAGCTGCTGGCGTGGGCGAAGGCCCATCCGAAGAAGCTGATGTACGCGCGGCCCGCCAACTCCGGCCCCGGACGCACCTGGATCATGGGCCTGCCCTACATCCTCAAGGACTCCGACCCGATGGACCCCGTCAACGGCTGGACCAAGACGTGGGCCTACCTCAAGGAACTCGACAAGTACATCGAGTACTACCCCAGCGGCACCACCCAGACCATGAAGGAACTGGGCGAGGGCACCCGCGACATCATCCTCAGCACCACCGGCTGGGACATCAACCCGCGCGTTCTCGGGCAGGTGCCCAAGGACGTCAGGGTCGGCGCGCTCAACGGCTTCACCTGGGTCACCGACGCCCACTACATGGTCGTCCCGAAGGGCATCTCCGGCGAGAAGCTGCACGTGCTGACGGACATGATGAAGTTCGCGCTCACACCCCAGCAGCAGGCCATCACCTACGACAAGGGCTACTTCTACCCAGGGCCGGCCGTGAACGGCGTCACGCTCAGCATGGCTCCGCCGGAAAGCCGGAAGGTCCTCCAGGAGTTCGGGCGTCCCGAGTACGAGAGCCTCATCGCCGACAACCCCAAGGCGCCGCCGCTGGACGCCAAGGCGATGGTCGCCGCGTTCGACAAGTGGGACCGTGAGATCGGCGGCCAGAAGGTGAAGAAGTCGTGACGGTCGCCATCGAGGAGAACCGGGTGCGGTTCTCGGAGTTGCGGATGGAGGGGGTGACGCGGCGGTTCGGGCCGGCGGTGGCGCTGGACCGGATCGATCTGCGGATCAAGGGCGGCGAGTTCCTGGCGCTGCTCGGCCCCTCCGGGTGCGGCAAGTCCACCGCGTTGAACTGCCTGGCCGGGTTGCTGCCGCTGTCGGCGGGGGAGATCTGGCTGGACGAGGAGCGCATCGACGGGCTGCCGCCGGAACGGCGCGCGTTCGGGATGGTGTTCCAGAACTACGCGCTGTTCCCCCACCTGTCCGTCCGCAAGAACGTGGCGTTCGGGCTCGCGGTGCGCCGGATGGGCAAGGCCGAGACCACCCGCCGCGTGGACGAGGCACTGCGGCTGGTGGAGCTGACCGAGCACGCGCACAAGCTGCCAGGTCAGCTGTCCGGCGGGCAGCAGCAGCGAGTCGCGATCGCCCGTGCGGTGGTGCTGCGGCCGCGGCTGGTGCTGATGGACGAGCCGCTGTCGAACCTGGACGCCAAGCTGCGCGTCCAGATGCGCACCGAGATCCGGCGGATGCATCAGGACCTCGGGCTCACCACCGTGTACGTGACGCACGACCAGGAGGAGGCCCTCGCCTTGGCCGACCGGGTGGTGGTGCTGCGGGACGGGCGCATCGAGCAGTCCGGCACGCCCGAGGAGGTGTACACCTACCCGTCCAGCACCTACATCGCCGGGTTCATGGGGTACCGGAACCTGCTGGAGCTGCCGGTGGTGTCCAAGGACGGCGGGCGGGTGACGATCGCCGACCGCGAGCTGCGGCTCACCGGCGTCCCCCAGGAGAAGATCACCGGGGCGAACGCGGTCGCGGCCGTGCGCCCGGAGGACTTCCGCCTCGCGGACGGGGCGTCCGAGAAGCCGAACCCGCTGACGGTGCGGGTGGAGGTGTCGGAGTTCCACGGCCGTGAGGTGGCGGCGGAGGGCGTCACCGGGGACGGGCACGTCGTCCACTTCCGGCTGCCCGAACGGGTCGCGCCCGGGTCGCGGGTGGAGCTGACGGTGCCGGAGGAGCGGGTGCTGGTCTTCGGCGAGTCCCCCGGGCCGGAGGAGGACTGATGGCCGTCGAGGCGCCCCCCGCCCGCCCACCGCGGAAACGCGGGAAACGCGGAAAGCACGGGAAGCCGCCGCCCGAGCGGGTGCGCGGCGGGCTGCGGCACCGGCTGGCGGAGCGGGGCGTGGACCGGGTTTTGCTCCTGCTGGTCCCGGCCGTGCTCGTGGTGGGCGTGCTGTTCCTCTACCCGATGATGTACGGGGTGGGGCTGTCGGTGCAGCCCAAGAGCGGCGGCGGGATGTTCGCCAACTACCAGGCGTTCTTCGGCGACGCCTACCAGCGCGGCACGATCACCAAGACGCTGCGGCTGGCGCTGCCCGCCGCGCTGTTCAACGTGGCGGTGTCGGTGCCGATCGCCTACCGCCTGCGCGGACGGTTCCGCGGGCGGCGGCTGCTCACGGCGGTGCTGGTGCTGCCGGTGACGCTGGGCACGGTGCTGGTGGCGGACGGCATCCTGCGCTACCTGGGCCCGCGCGGCTGGCTCAACCGGCTGCTGCTGGACATCGGGCTGATCGACCAGCCGATCCGGCTGATCTACAACTACTGGGGCGTTCTGCTGTCGCTGGTCATCACCGGGTTCCCGTTCACGTTCCTGCTGGTGCTGGCCTACCTGTCGGGCATCGACCCGAACCTGGAGCGGGCCGCGGCGACGCTGGGCGCCGGTCCGTGGCAGCGGATGCGGCGGGTCACGCTGCCGCTGCTGGCGCCGGGCCTGGCCACCACGTTCGTGCTGGCGTTCGTGCTGGCGTTCTCGGTGTTCCCGTCCGCGAACCTGGTCGGCGAGCCCGCCGGGGAGACGCGGGTGATGGCGATCGCGGCGTACCAGGCGGCGTTCGAGAAGTACGACTACTCGATGGCCTCCGCCATCGCCGTGCTGATGGGGGTGTTCGAGCTGCTGGTCATCTCGTTCACGCTGCTGCTGCGCGGACGGCTGTACGCGGGCCCCGCGATGGGAGGGAAGGGATCATGACGGCCGTTCCCGTCCCGTCGACGTTCCGGCGGCTGCCGCGCCGCGGCCTGACCGGCTGGATCGTGTGGGGCTGTGTCGCGTTCTTCCTGGTCAACCTGTTCGCGCTGATCCTGTCGGTGGTGGTGAACTCCTTCGGGACGGCCTGGTTCACCGGCTGGCTGCCGCAGGGCTTCACCACCGCCTGGTACTCCGAAGCCTGGAGCGAGTTCGCGCTGGGCGAGGTGCTCCAGGTGACGTTGAGCGTGACGCTGGCGGTGGTGGCGCTGTCCCTGCTGCTGGGCGTGCCCGCCGCGTACGCGCTGGCCCGCCGGGACTTCCCCGGCAAGCGGCTGGTGATGCTGCTCCTGCTGCTGCCCGTCGTGCTGCCGCCGATCACCTACGGCATCCCGCTGGCGACCGTCCTCTACAAGGTGCATCTGGCCGGGACGATGACCGGCGTGGTCGCGGCCAACCTGGTCCCGGCGCTGCCGTTCGTGGTGCTGGTGATGACCCCGTTCGTGGAGCAGATCGACGCGAACGTGGAGTCGGCGGCGCGCATGTGCGGCGCCAAGACACGCCAGGTCTTCTCCAGGGTGCTGGTGCCGCTGCTGCTGCCGGGCATCCTGGCCGCGGGGATCCTGGTGCTGGTGCGGACGGTGGCGATGTTCGAGCTGACCTTCCTGGTCGCCGACGCCGACAGCCAGACGCTGATCGTGGCGCTGTACAGCGCGGCGTTCACCCCCGGCATCCGGGCCGCCCAGGCCATCGACGCGATGGCCGTGATCTACATGTCGCTGTCGGCGCTGCTGCTGGTCATCGCGCTGATGTTCGTCAATCCCACGCAGATCGTCGCACAGGTCAGGGAGCAGACAAGTGAGTGACGCGCGGTTCGACTTCTCCGGCGAGCGGGTGGTGGTGACCGGGGCGGCCGGGCTGATCGGGCGGGCGCTGGTGGTCCGGTTCGCCGAGGCCGGGGCCACGGTGCTCGCCGTGGACCGGGACGCCGACGGGCTGAAGGCGTTCGCCGACCGGCGGTTCCCCGGTCCGGGAAGCGTCGCCACGCTGACCGCCGACCTGGCCGAGGAGGAGTCCGCCGAGAGGGTCTTCGCGTGGGTGGACGCGGCGGGCGGCCTGGACGTCCTGGTCAACAACGCCGCGCTCACCGAGTACCGGACCCCGTTCATCGACCTCGACACCGCGACCTGGGACGCGGTGATGGGCGCCAACCTGCGTTCGGCGTACCTGCTGTCGGTGCGCGCGGTGCGCCGCTGGCGGGACGGGGGACGCGGCGGGGTGGTCGTCAACATGTCGTCGCCGGGCGGGGCGCGCGCCCACGAGGACCAGAGCGCCTACGACGTCACCAAGGCGGGCCTGGAGGCGCTGGCGCGGGCGATCGCCGTGGAGCTCGGCGGCCTCGGCATCCGCGCCAACTGCATCGCCCCGGCCAGCGTGGTCGAAGACGTCCGTCCCACGACCGACATCCCCTCGGGCCGCACCACCTCGCCCGACCAGGTGGCGGACGCGGCGCTGTTCCTCGCGTCCGGTGCCGCGTCCCAGATCAACGGTCATGTCGTGCGGGTGGACGGCGGCCTGCACGCGCGGCTGCGGACCGACCCGTCCCAGGAACAGAAAAGATGAGCGGCGTCCAGGAGGGATACGGCGTGAAGCTTGAGGGTGTCCTGTTCTTCCCGGTGACCCCGTTCGGGAACGACGGCGGGGTCGCGGCGGACGTGCTGGCCGAGCATGTGCGGCGGGGCATGGCGCACGGTCCCGGCGGGGTGTTCGTCGCGTGCGGCACGGGCGAGTTCCCGTCCCTGTCGGAGGACGAGCACGAGCTGGCGGTCCGTACCGCCGTGGGCGAGGTGGCCGGACGGGTTCCGGTGATCGCCGGGGCGGGCGGCCCGCTGGGCACGGCGGTGCGGCAGGCGGCGCGGGCGGCGGCGGCCGGGGCGGACGGCCTTCTGCTGATGCCGCCCTACCTGGCGCAGGGCCCCGCGAACGGGCTGCGCGCCTACGTGACCAGGATCGCCGAGGCCGCCGGGATCCCCGTGATCCTCTACCAGCGGGGCGGGATCGCGCTGGACCCGGCCGAGGCCGTCGCGCTCGCCCGTATCCCGGGCGTGGTGGGGCTGAAGGACGGTGTCGGTGACATCGACCGGACGGCGCGGATCGTGAACGCCGTCCGCCGCGAGGCCGGGCCGGACTTCACCTTCTTCAACGGGCTGCCGACCGCGGAGCTGACCGCCCCCGCGTACCGGGGGATCGGCGTGGACCTGTACTCCTCGGCCGCGTTCTGCTTCGTCCCCGAGGTGGCGACGGCGTTCCGCGCCGCGCTGGACGCGGGCGACGACGCGGGCGTGCGGCGCCTGATCAGCCGGTTCTACGCGCCGCTGGTGGAGTTGCGCGCCAAGGTGCCCGGCTACGCGGTGTCGCTGGTCAAGGCGGCGGTGCGCATGGAGGGACTGGACGTGGGTTCGGTCCGGCCGCCGCTCACCGACCCCGGGCCGGACCACCTGCGGGAGCTGGCCGACATCGTCAAGGCCGGGCGCGAGGCCCTCCCATGACGATCACGGCGCTGAAGAGCACGCTGCATCGCGTGCCGATGACACGGCCGTGGAGCCCGGAGATGACGCACATCCACGTCATCGTGACCGAGCTGACCACCGCCGACGGGCGTACCGGCACGGGCTTCTCCTGGGCGCCGTGGGTCGGGGGACGCGCGGCGCACGCGCTGCTGGAGTCCGACATCCGCGCGCTGGCGATGGGGCTGCCCGCGCATCCCGAGGTGGTGTTCGACCATCTGTGGTGGCGGCTGCACGAGGCGGGCCGGGGCGGTCTGGTCACCATCGCGCTCGCCGCCGTCGACCTGGCGCTGTGGGACCTGCGCGCCGCCGGCACCGGACTGGTGGACCTGCTCGGCCGCCGCCGCGACGCGGTCACGGTGTACGGCAGCGGCGTCAACCGGCACTACACCCTCAGGGAACTGGTCGCGCAGGCCGAACGGTGGAAGGCGCGCGGCCTGACCGCCGCGAAGATCAAGGTGGGGCTGGACGACCTGGCGGAGGACGTGGAACGGGTCGCCGCCGTCCGCGACACGCTCGGCCCGGACGCGCTGCTCATGGTGGACGCCAACCAGCTGTGGGACCTGCCGCGCGCGATCCGTGCCGCCGAGGCGTTACGCCCGTACGACCCGTACTGGATCGAGGAGCCGCTTCCGTCCGCCGACGTGCACGCCTACGCCCGCTTGCGGGCGAGCGTGGACGTGCCGATCGCGCTGGGCGAGAACACCTACACCACCTACGAGTTCCGTGACCTGCTCGCGGCCGGGGCGTGCGACATCGTCCAGCCCAACGTGGTGCGGGTCGGCGGGATCACCCCGTTCCTGCGGATCGCCGAACTGGCCCGCGCGCACGACGTCCCCGCGTTCCCGCACCTGCTGCCCGACATCTCCGGGCAGCTCGCCTGCTCCCTGCCGATGCCGCCGATGGTGGAGGACGTGGAGGACGCCTCGTTCGCCGACCTGGGCCTGCTCGCCGAGCCGTACCCGGTCCGCGTCGACGGCGGCGTGCTGCGCCCGGGGGACCACGGCGGGCACGGGATCCGGTTCGACCCGGCCGCGCTCGCCCGCACGAGGGTCAGGACCAGGGGCTAGTCAGGCGGGGCGGTCCAGGGCCAGTTCCCGCTCGAACCATTCGATGGTGGAGCGCAGGCCGGTCTCGACCGTCACCTCGGGCTCCCAGCCCAGGGACTCCCGCGCCAGCGTGGTGTCGGGACGGCGCACGCCCGGGTCGTCCACCGGGCGCTCCACGAAGCGGATCGTCGAGCGCGACCCGGTCAGCTCGATGACGAGCCTGGCCAGGTCGAGCATCGAGGTCTCGTACGGGCTGCCGATGTTCATCGGCCCGGGATGGCCGGACAGCGCGAACTCCAGGATGCCGCGCACGGTGTCGTCCACGAAGCAGATCGAGCGGGTCTGCGAGCCGTCGCCGGTCACGGTCAGCGGCTCCCCGCGCAGCGCCTGCCGCAGGAACGTCGGGATCGCCCGGCCGTCGTCGGGCCGCATCCGCGGGCCGTAGCTGTTGAAGATCCGCACGATGCCGGCGTCCAGCCCGCGGGAGTGCCGGAACGCCGAGGTCAGCGCCTCGGCGAACCGCTTGGCCTCGTCGTACACGCTGCGCGGCCCCACCGGGTTGACGTTCCCCCAGTACGACTCGCGCTGCGGGTGCTCCAGCGGGTCCCCGTACACCTCCGAGGTGGACGCCAGGACGAACCGCGCGCCCTTGCGCTCGGCCAGGTCGAGCGCGACGCGGGTGCCCTGGCTGCCGACCTCCAGCGTCTGGACGGGCCAGCGCAGATAGTCGGCGGGCGAGGCGGCCGAGGCGAGATGGAACACGTACCCGAGCGGTCCCTCCACGGCCAGCGGGCGGGTGAGGTCGCGCCGCAGGAAGGTGAAGTCCTCGCGCGGCAGCAGGCGCGCGATGGTACGGGTGGACCCGGTCAGCAGGTTATCCAGGCACACCACCGATATGCCGCGGTCCAGCAGCCTCTCGCACAGATGCGAACCGAGGAAGCCCGCGCCCCCCGCCACGACCGCGCGCGGATACCGCTCCGTCATGCCGTGCTCCCTCCTTGATGTTGGGGCGTTCCAGGACCCGCGTCGCGGCCTCGACGACACGGTCCACGGAGATCTCCAGCAGGCCCGGATCGGGCCGCTCGCCGCGCGGGTCGCCGCGGTGGCCCGTCCACAGCACGGTGTGCTGGGTGCGTTCGGGCGGCGGGCCCCACAGGTCGGGCGGGGTCGGGCCGAACAGCAGCACCGACGGGGTGCCGTACGCGGTCGCCAGATGCGCGGTGCCGGTGTCGCCGCAGATCACCAGCCGGGCCCGCGCGATGAGGATGGCCAGTTCGAGCGGCCCGGTGCGGCCGGACAGCTCCGCCTCGGGGCCGAGCCCGCCCAGCATCGCGACGCGCCGCGCCAGCTCGGTCTCGCTCCGGGACCCGGTGACCACGACCCGCTCGCCCCTGGCGCGCAGGGCCTCCGCGACGGCGCCGTACCGTTCGGCGGGCCACTGCCGGGCCGGGTACCCCGCGCCCGGGTGGATCACGATCGCGCCGGGCGCCGCCGACCCCAGCGGGGGACGGGGCAGGTCCAGGTCGCCCGGGTCGGTGTCGAAGCCGTGCGCCTCGACCAGCCGGCACCACCGCGCCACCTCGTGCTCGGCGCAGTGCCAGGCCGGGCCGTCGCAGCCGTCCACGTCGCCGTTGGCGAAGGCGATGAGCTGGCCGGGACGCAGCGAGCGCAGCAGCCGGTGGCTCTGCGGCCCGCAGCCGTGCAGGTTGACGGCCAGGTCGACGGGCCCGTCCGGGGGCGGCAACGGAGCCAGCCCGGACGCGGGGAACACGTCGTCCACGGCCCCGCTGAGCAGGGCGATCGGCGCGACCCTGCGCGGCGCGGCCAGGGTCAGCCGCCAGCCGGGCAGGCCGCGGCGCAGCCCCCGCAGCGCGGGCAGCGCGGTCAGCAGGTCGCCCAGGCCCAGCGCGCGCAGGACGAACGCGCGGGGCGGACGCTCGGCGCCGGCCGTCCCCGTCACGGCCATGACGGCTCCGTCGACGGGCACACCACCAGCTCGCGCACCTCGCAGCCGGGCGGCTGCGACAGCGCGAACGCCACGGCCGCCGCCACGTCCGACGGCTTGTTGAGCCGGGCGTCCGGGCCGGGCCTGTACCGCTCGTCGCGGCCGTCGAAGAACGCGGTGTCCATGCCGCCGGGGACCAGCGTCGTGACGCCGATGTGCCCGGCCAGTTCGGCGGCCAGCGCGCGGCTGAACCCGACCACGCCGAACTTCGACGCGCAGTACGCGGTCGCGTCGCTCAGCGCCCTCAGCCCCAGCGTGGACGCGCAGGTGACGATGCGGCCGTTCGGCGCGTGCTCCAGATAGGGGAGGGCGGCCCGCACGACCGCGGCGGTGCCGAGCAGGTTGACCTGCACGACCCGGTCCCAGTCCTCGGCGGGGACGTCGCCCAGCCGGCCGCAGGAGTCGATCCCGGCGGCGGTGACCACCGCGTCCAGGCCGCCCGCCTCCCGGGCCAGGCCGTGCACGGCCCGCTCGGCGCTTTGCCGGTCGGCCAGGTCGGCCTGCATGTGCGCGATGTCGCCGTTGTGCGTGCCGGCCTCGTTCTTGGGCGGATGCCGGTCGACGATCAGCGGCGTGCCGCCGTCGTCGGCGACCCGCCGGGCGATGGCCGCGCCCAAGCCGGAGGCACCCCCGGTGATGAGCACCTTCATGATGATTCCTCCTTGAGCATGCGGGTGGTGGACCGTCCCTCCATGAACGGCAGCAGCACGATCTCGCCGCCGTTGGCGCGGACGGTGCCGGCCTCGGGCAGGGCGGCGCCGGAGTAGTCGGCGCCCTTGACCCAGATGTCGGGCCGCAGCCGGTCCAGCAGCGGCTCGGGGGTGTCCTCGTCGAACACCAGCGTGGCGTCCACGTCCGTGAGGGCGCGCAGCACCCGCACCCGGTCCTCCGCCGGGGTGACCGGACGTCCCGGGCCCTTGCGGCGGCGCACCGAGCGGTCGGAGTTGACGCAGACGATCAGGCAGTCGCCCAGGCGCCGCGCCTGCTGGAACAGGGCGACGTGCCCGGCGTGCAGCAGGTCGAAGCAGCCGCCGGTGGCGACCACGGTCCCGCCCGCGCGGCGGGTGCGTTCCACCACGTCCCAGGCGTCGGCGACCTCGCTGGGCGGGCGCACCTCCGGCGATCCGGTGTCGGCCAGCCGCGACGCCACCGCCCCGGCCGCGCCCCCGTGCACGAACGCGGACGCGCGGCGCACGCCCTCGCCGACCGCCTCGGCCAGACCGCCGCCGTCGGCCAGGACCTCGGTGGCGCGGGCGGCGAAGCTGTCGCCCGCTCCGCAGCAGTCCGGCGTGCCGTACGGCGGGACCGGCTCGGCCGGAGCCAGGTACGGGGTGCACGTCCCATCGCAGAGCAGCGCGCCCTCCGACCCGAGGGTGACCGCGACCGCCTCCAGGCCCCACGCCTCGGCCAGGTGCCGGGCGCGGCGGGTGGAGGGGGCCAGGCCGGTGCCGGTGATCTCGGCGCCGTGGGCGGCGGCGAGCCTGGCCGCCTCGTCCTCGTTGGGCGTCATCAGCCGGGTGCCGTGGACGGGCGGCTCGCCCCGGGGATGCGGGTCCCACACCACCGGGGCCCGTCCGGCCAGGCCCTCCAGCAGGCTGCGGATCGCGGCGTGGCCGGTGACGCCGCGGCCGTAGTCGGAGACCAGCACCGCCCCGGCACGGGACAGCGCCGCGGTGACGCTCGGGCCGATCGGCCCGTCCTGGGCCCTGCCGTCCCCGACGTCCAGCCGGGCGACGGACCGTCCCTCGGCCCGGATCCGCAGCTTGCAGGGCGTGCCGCCGTGCAGGTGGAAGGCGGCCACCTCCAGGTGCGGCTCCAGCAGCGCGCGCAGGCGGTGGCCGGGCTCGTCGTCGGCGAGCGCCGTCACCAGCACCACCTCCCGGCCCTCGGCCGCCGCCAGCAGCGCCGCCAGCCCCGCCCCGCCGGGACGGGGCCGCTCGTCGGCGTGGTCGATCACCGGGACGGGCGCGTCCGGGCACAGCCGGGACGCGGCGCCCACGATGTCGATGTCCAGGAGCACGTCGCCGACCACGACCAGGGGCCCGTCCGAGCGGCCCCCCGGCGCCGCGCCCCGGACGCGCCTCGCGCCCTCACCGGCGGTCATCCGGCGCTCCCAGACTCTGGTCGATCACCCCGCACAGGAGGTGGATCGCGGCCAGGTGGATCTCCTGCACCGTCGAGGTGTTGTGGGCGTCCACCGCGATGGCGTCGTCGCACGCCTCGATGAGCGGGTTGGGACCCGGGCCGGTGATCGCCCACGCGGTCAGCCCGAGCCCCCGCGCGACGCGCGCCGCCGCGATCACGTTCGGGCTCCGCCCGCTGGTGGACAGGCAGATCAGCACGTCGCCCGGACGGCCGTGCGCGCGTACCTGCCGGGCGAAGGCGTCCGCCGCGCCGTAGTCGTTGCCGATCGCGGTGACCGTGGAGCTGTCGCCGTGCAGCGGGATCGCCGCCAGCGGGGGCCGCTCGTCCTCGTACCGGCCGACCAGCTCGGCGGTCAGATGCTGCGCCTCGGCGGCGCTGCCCCCGTTCCCGCACGCCAGCAGCCGTCCCCCGGAGCCGAGGACCTCGCCCAGGCGCCGTCCCCACGCCGTGATGACCGGGGCCTGGGCGCGGAACCGCAGCGCCGCGTCGGCCAGCGCCTCCAGACGGTCCTCGCGGGCGACCGGGCCGGTGCCCGCCGTGGGCGTGGTGGTGGTGGGAACCGCGGTCACCCCGCCTCGCTGCGGGGTCATGCCGCCACCTCGTTCCTGGCCGCGGCCTGTTCGTAGACGGCCAGCGTCTCCTGCGCGATGCGCTCCCAGGAGTAGCGGGAACGCGCCCTGTCGGCGGCGGCGAAGCCCATGGCCGTGGCGCGGGTCCCGTCGGCGAGCAGGCTCCGGATCCGCCGGGCCGCCTCGCCGGGCCGGCGCGGCGGCACCCACACGCCGGTGACGCCGTTGACGATGCTGTCCAGGTGCCCGCCGACGCCGGTGGCGACCACCGGCCTGCCGCAGGCCATCGCCTCCAGCGGCACCATGCCGAACGGCTCGTACCAGGGCAGCGTCACGACCAGGTCGGCCGAGCGCAGCAGCGCGGGAACCTGGTCGCGGGCGACCCGGCCCAGGAACGAGACGCGGCCGTGCACCCCGGTCTCCCGCGCGACCTGCCGCAGCCGCCCCACCTCCTCGTCGTCGTCCAGGTCCGCGAAGGGCGGACCGCCCGCCACGACCAGTTCCGCGCCGGGGATCTGGGCCAGCGCCTCGATGGCGGTGTCCACGCCCTTGCGCTCCACCAGCCGCGACAGCGCCACCAGCCGCGTCTGCGGCCAGCCGGGGGCCTCCAGCTCGGCCGCGCCGGACCGGTCCACGGGACCGTCCGGGCAGAAGCGCTCCAGGTCCACCCCGCACGGGACGACCCTGATGCGCTCGCGCGGCACGCCCATCCGCAACAGTTCCCTGGTCTCGTCCGTGCAGGTCGCGATGACGGCCTGGACGGTGCGGCCGATCGCGGGCTCCAGCCGGAGCCGTTCGATCGGGCTGGTGTCCTTGCCGCCCTGGTGGCGGCGCTTCACCGAGCCCAGCGCGTGGAAGGTCTGCACCACCGGGATCCGCCCGCCCAGCGCGTCGGCGGCCCGCAGCGCCGCGAGCCCGCTCATCCAGAAGTGCGCGTGCGCCACGTACGGCGGCGACTGTGCCCAGCGCTTCTCCAGATAGCGCCCGAAGTCGGGCATCAGGTGGAGCAGCTCGTCCTTCGGCAGGGGCGTGGCGGGTCCCACCGGGACGTGCTCCACCGTGACCCCCGGGGACAGCCTCACCCGGTCGGGCAGGTCGGGCGAGTCCCGGCGGGTGTAGACGGTGACATGGTGCCCCTGGCGGCCCATCTCGGTCGCCAGGTCGGCCACGAACACGTTCTGGCCGCCGCCGTCCGGGCCCCCGAGCCCCGTCCGGATGGCGAGCGGGCTCGCGTGCTCGGAGACCATGGCTATCTGCTTCGGGTTCATCGGGTCACCTCTCGGTCAGCTGCCAGAGCATGTGCCGCCAGTCCCGCAGGAAACGCGGCAGCCCGTAGCGTTCGCTCGCGAACGCCCGCGCCTCCTTCCCCATCCGCCGGGCGTGCGGGGCGTCGGCGGCGAGGGACCGCGCCGCCTCGGCGAGGGTGTCGACGCGCGTCGACAGCACCCCGGCCTCGGGGGGTACGGCCTCGACCGCCTCGGTGGTGGCCAGCGCCACCACGGGGAGGCCGAGCATCATCGCCTCGATCAGCGCGAGACCGAGCGAGGTCCATCGGTACGGGTGGACGTAGACGCGGCGCCGGGCCAGTTCCTCGTGCATCCGCGCCTGCGGAAGGTCCTCGTACGTCCACAGCGACTCGTGCGGGATGCCGAGCTTGCGCGGGACGTCGCCGACGTTCATGCCGAACAGGTCCAGGGGGACGGAGCCGGCCAGCGCGGGGAGCATGTCGGTGCCCGCCACCCGGCCGCGGCGCAGCGGGTCGTTGATGACCACCGCGGCGCGCGGCATGTCGCCGTGGAACCGGTAGCCGGGATCGACGACACCGTGCTCGATCACCGTCGTCGGGGCGTTGCCGCAGTTCCAGAAGAGCTGGTTGAAGTGGGTGACGTGGACGATCGGGATGTCGGTGCGGTCGTGCAGGAAGTGCCGGCTGTCGGGGACGACCTCCTCGGGCAGGCTCGCGTCCGCGGGGGTGCGGCGCGGCGTGTCGTGCTCGACGTACACGGCCGGGACGTCCTGGCCGGGCGTCCGGCCGAGCCACCGCTCGCACAGCTCGATCTCGTGCGGGCGCTGGAGGACGACGGCGTCGACGCGCTCCTCGCGCAGCCGGTCGTACGGGACCTCGATGGCCCGGTCCGGCCACGTGTAGGTGTGCGGGCGGCCCTTGCCGTCCGGTCCGCGCCCGGGGACGACGGGGACGAGCGTCGTCTGCGGCCCGTACACGAAGGAGGTGGCCCAGGAGCCGTGCACCTGCCAGAGCAGCACCCTCATTCCTTGATCACCTCCTGAACGGCGTCCACGACGCGCTCCGCGGTGACGGAGGACAGGCAGGGATGCCCAGGAATGGGGCACACCCGCGCCCGGGTGTCCTTGCAGGGGGCGTCCTGGTCGCCCAGCAGGATGTGACGCACCCCGTACGGGGCCCAGCGCGCCGCGGGCACGGTCGGCGCGAACAGCGACACGACCGGGGTGCCGACGGCGGCGGCCAGGTGCGCCGGGCCGGTGTTGCCGGCGACGACGGCGCCGGCCTCGGCCAGGATGCCCGCCAGCTCCTCAAGGGACGTGCGCCCGCCCAGGTCGAGCCCGCGGTCACCGGCGACGCGGGCGGTGAGGTCCTTCTCGTCGCGGTGACCGGTGACCACGACGCGGTGCCCGGCGGCGTCCAGCAGCCGCACCGCCTCGGCGCAGCGCTCGGGCGGCCACGCCCGCGCCGGGACGGACGTGCCCGGGTGGACGACCACGTACCCGGGGCCGCCGGTGAACGGCCACACCTCGGGCAGCGGCCCGCGGATCCGCAGCCGCGTGTCGGCGGGGGCGGGGAAACCGGCGTCGGCGGCCAGCGCCAGCATCCGCTCGGTCTCCGGGACGTCGGTGTCGGGACGGTGCCGCAGGTCCAGCAGCGAGCCCGGATAGTCCTCGCTGATCCCGCCGATCCACGGGACCCCCGCCAGCCGCAGTTGCAGCGCCAGCGGCAGCGGCGACTGGTGGAACGAGGTGAAGATCAGCGCGCGGTCGAAGCGGCCCGCGCGCAACCGGCGCGCCAGGACGTCGAGCATGGCGGCCAGCAGGGCGCCGTCCGCCGGGACGGGCTCGGGGTCGATCCAGGGGGCGCGCCACTCGATGACGTCGTCGACGCCGGGCAGCAGGTCGGCGGCGGCCCGCCCGCGCGGCCCGCACAGCAGCGTGACCCGCTCGGCGACGTCCGCGACCGCCCGGACCGCCGGGCCCGCGAGCAGCACGTCGCCCAGATTGTCCAGGCGCGCGACCAGGACCCTCATCGCACCCCCCGCTCGGCGGGGACGCGCTCCCGTTTCCGGTTGTCGCCGAGGACCAGGTCGACGGCGCTGTTCAGGTCGGGCGCCACCTCGCTCGCGGCGGCGATCTCCTCCAGCCGCGTCCTGCCGGTGGGGACGAGGATGCCCCGGGCGCCCGCCGCCACGGCCGCCTCCACGTCCCCGCCGATGTCACCGATGACGACGCAGTCGGAGGGCAGCACGCCCAGGCGCCCGGCGGCACGTTCCACCAGCGCCGGCAGCGGCTTGCGGCAGTCGCAGTCGTCGTCGCGGTCGTGCGGGCAGATCTCCCACACGTCGATGGGGCCGACCAGTTCCTCCACGCGCGCGTTGACGCGGCGCACGTCGTCGGTGGTGATGTAGCCCTTGGCCACGCCCGACTGGTTGGACACCACGCCGATGCGCACCCCCTGCCGCCTCAGGCGTTCCAGCGCCTCGGCGGCGCCCGGCATGGGCTCGACGGTCGTGGGATCGCCGTTGTACGGGACGTCCCGGATCAGCGTGTCGTCCCGATCGAACAGCACCACCTGGCGCGGCGGCCACGGCCCCGCCCCGCGGTGCTCGGCCAGCCCGCGCAGCCGGTACAGGACGGCGGCCGGCGGGATGACCACGCTGGTCACCAGCATCTTGGCGACCTCACCCGCCCACAGCGCCCCGAGCCGCCCCAGCGCCGGGAGGCGACCCCCCAAGCCCTCGGCAAGATCTGTCCGGCACGGCCCACTGAATTCCTCCGGCGCCCCGCTCCTGAAGCTCGGGAGGCGGGCCATGGCGAATTCGGCGGTCAGTCCCGCCCAGGCGGCGCCCGCGGCCAGGGCGGTGCGGTGTGCTCCGGCCGCGAGAGCGGCCCCGGCCAGCAGGCCCGCGGCCGTGGTGGCCACGTGGCGGGGGAAGCGGCCGGACCTCTCGCCCGCCCGTTCCCTCCAGTCGCGGCCGTGCAGCCGCCGCATCAGCACGTCGTCCGCGTTGCCCGCCTGCGCCTTGACCGAGGCCCAGAACCCCGCCGGGCGGACGGGATGGGTCACCCGCCGCGTGCCGCGCACCAGCCGGTGATCGTTGTCCATGACGCGCAGCGCGAGATCGGCGTCCTCGCGGTAGGCGCGCCGGAACCGCTCGTCGAAGCCCCCGCATTCGGCGAGCACGTCCCGGCGGTACGCCATGTCCGCGGTGATCCACAGTGCCGACTCCAGCCCGGCGGTGTTGCGCTCCCAGTCGGTCGCGGCGCGGGAAGCGGGGAGCGGCACGGTGACGATCCCCTGGCAGCCGCCGGCCTCGGACGCCGTTGTCGCGAGGTCGGCGGCCAGATCGCGGGCCCATCCGGGCGAGGGGACCACGTCGTCGTCCAGGAACACCACCCACTCGGTGGCCGTCGTGCGCCAGCCCGCGTTGCGCGCGGCGGCCGGTCCGCGCCCGCCGGACCTGATCACCCGCACCAGGTCGCCGGTCCCGTCCACGGACGGGGGCAGGGGCAGCGGGGCGCCGGGGCGCGGCCGGTCGTCCACGATCACGATCGCCTCGGGCGCGGGCGCGTCCTCCCCTCCGAGCGGGCCGAGCAGCGCGTCCAGCAGCGTGCGCAGGCTGGGCCGTCCCATGGTCGGGACGACGATGCTGTACGAGACGCGGGACGTCACCTGGCGAACACCTCCGCGCGCCGGACGACGTAGGGCCCGATGGCCAGCAGGTCCACCGGCGCGGAGCCGAAGCACTCCAGCACGTCGCGCGGGTCGTCCACCATGGGCCTCCCCGCGGTGTTGAGGCTGGTGTTGACGACGACCGGCAGGCCCGTGCGGGCCTCGAACGCCTTGAGCAGGCCCGCGACCAGCGGCTCGGCCTGGTGGTCGACGGTCTGGATCCGCGCGGTCCCGTCCACGTGCACGACGGCCGGGATGCGGTCGCGCCACTCGGGCCTCACCCGATGGACGAACAGCATGTAGGGGCTGGGCAGCGGCCCCTCGAAAATCTCGGCGGCCCGGTCGAGGGCGACCATCGGCGCGATCGGGCGGAACTGCTCGCGGCCCTTGACCGCGTTGAGCCGTTCCAGGTTGGCGGCGTTGCCGGGATGGGCGAGCAGCGAGCGGTGCCCCAGCGCGCGCGGGCCGAACTCGGAGCGCCCCTGGAACCAGGCGACGATCTGGTCGCGGGCCAGCGCGTCGGCGACGGTCCCGGCCAGGTCGGCGGGCCGCTCGTACGGGACGCGGGCGGTCTCCAGCCGGACGGCCAGTTCCTCGTCCGTCCACCGCCGTCCCAGGTCGGCGCCGGGCATCGCGGCGGGACGCTCACCGGCCGCCCAGGCCAGGTGCAGCGCGGCGCCCAAGGCGGTGCCCGCGTCACCCGCGGCGGGCTGCACCCAGATCTCCTTGTACGGTCCCTCCTCGGCCAGCCTGGAGTTGGCCACGCAGTTCAGGGCGACCCCGCCCGCCAGCGTCAGCCGGTCCGAGCCGCCGCGGCGGTGCGTCCACAAGGCCAGTTCCAGCAGGACCTCCTCCAGCCGGGCCTGAGCGCTCGCGGCGAGATCGGCGTGGTCGGCGGTCCACTGGTCCTCGCCGTCGGCGGGGGAGCGGGCCTTGGCCAGCGCCGCCCAGTCGATCGGCGCCACCGCGAATCCGCCGTCGCCGGTCGTGCGGATCCGTTCCCTCATTTCCTTGAGGAAGCGGGGTTCTCCGTACGAGGCGAGCGCCATCACTTTGTACTCGTCGCTGGACCGGAGGAAACCGAGATGCTCGGTCAGTTCTTCGTACATGAGGCCCAGCGAGTGCGGCAGGCATTGCGCGGCGAACGTGGTGAAACCGCCTTTGCCGTCGCCGTTGTCGTATGTTCCGGCGAGGTGCGAATGGGCTTCGCCGCGCCCGTCGATGACAAGGACGTCGCCGCGCCCGGGATCGGGTGCGGCGAGCGCGGTCGAGGCGGCATGGGCCAAATGGTGCGGGACGAACCGAACAATGCCGGGATCGAGGCCGGGCAAAGCCGTGGCAAGGAAATGCGGGGCGCGTGTCGCGTATCGGGTTCGCAATTCCTCCCAGTGCCCGTCGTGGCCGCACATGCCGGGCTCCGCGAGCGCGGGATCGTAGGAGTAGGCGACGGCGTCCAGGTCGCCCGGTTCCAGCCCGGCCTCGTCCAGGCACCAGCGCGCCGCGCGTTCGGGCAGCTCCCAGGCCGAGAACGGGACGGGACGCTTGCCGTGCTTGCGCCGGCTGAACCGTTCCTCCTCCGCGGCGCCCACGATCCGGCCGTCCACGATGAGCGCGGCGGAGGGGTCGTGGAATATGGCGTTGATTCCCAGGATGCGCATTGGGCAGGCTCCGATCGGCAGGTCGGCACGCAGGGTCGCGGCGGCCGTTGCTCGGCACCGTCTGTTGATGTGCTTTCGGGGTGTCGGCCCCTTCGGTACGGGCTCGAAGCTCAGCCCGTAGGCGGAAAGCGGATGCCCGCGTCCTTGACATCGGCTTCGGTCGGAAGCTCCCTAAAATATGGACCTAGCACCCGGTTTTGGATTTTTACTAGTGTCTGCGCCTAATCACCCATAGGTCATTCACTTCTGGACCTCACCGGCTAGAAGCGGAGCAAACTGGAGAACCCCGACAAATTCCCTGTGATCTGAGTCACAGCGGCGCGCCGCCGGACGGGCGGTAGGCCCCGCCTCACCGGGGTAGGGCGCCGCCATGCGCTGCACCGTCGCAGTGATCAGCCGCGACCGGCGGAAGTCGCTGCTGGACGTCCTGGCCCGGCTGGCCCGACTGCCGGGGCGGCCGCCGGTCGTCGTGGTCGACAACGCCTCGACCGACGGCACCGCCGACGCCGTCGCCGAGCGGTTCCCGCAGGTCCGGCTGATCCGCGCCGACGACAACCTGGGCGCGGTCGGGCGCAACGCCGCCCTCGACCACGTCCGCACGCCCTACGTGGCCTTCTGCGACGACGACACCTGGTGGGAGCCGGGCGCGCTGGACCGCGCCGCCGACCTGCTGGACGCCCATCCGCGCCTGGCCGTCGTGACCGGGCGCATCCTCG